>NZ_JASCOY010000004.1:0-182945 GCF_029960075.1 Pseudomonas sp. PS02290 | reverse complement strand
TGGCATTTGTTCCTTCAGCCGGCCTAATGGGGCCTCACTTTGATGGAAAAACTGTAGGCAAAATGATCGCGGGCTTGCCCGGCGACAAGCTTGTAGTAAAAGGCAATATTGCATTCATCGGGGGTCGTCTGATCGGCGAACTTGATCTGATAGATAAACTTGGAAAAAAAACCGGTGACTTCGATCGGACTGAAGTTGTGCCTCCAGGTAAAGTTTTAGTTATCGGCACTGAGCCGCGTAGCTACGACGGAAGGTACTGGGGATTCCTGGATCAGAAATTAATTATCGGCAGGGTAGGGCCAATCATCTGATGATCAAGCTCTTTGCAGTGCGTATGCATACGCGTAAAGGATCTGAACAATGAAACTCAGGATGGCCGTTGTGCTGGGAGCTGTGATCTTCGCCAACGTCAACGTTCAGGCGAGCGAAGAACCAACTCGATTCATTGAGCGGAAGTCAGAAGGCTGGTTCTTTTACAAGGATCCCAAAGAACTTCCTCCCCCACCGCCGGTAATTATTGCCCCTCTAAAGCCTGCGGATACAGCAAAAAAACCGCAGGCAAAGGATCAACAGGAGCCATTTTCCGTCTCTTGGCTACGTGAAAACATGCCGAAATTACTGGATGCGGCTATCGATAATCCCTCGAAAGAAAACGTTGAGGCGTACATGTACGCCCAACGCGTGGCCATGGATAAATCCCAGCGCTATGCGGAAATGACCACTCGTGTTGTAGCGGCAGATCCGTTTCTCGATGAAAACAATCGAGTTCCTATCGCAACATACACAAAGCCATTCTTTCTGCGAAACGCTCAAGCAGGAATATCAGACGCCCTCAAGCATGTTGCGAAAGTTGGTGGGTTGTGGGTTTTTTTCGATTCGAAATGCAGTTTCTGCCAACCCCAAGTCAACACTGTGCAAGAGATTGCCAAGCAGTATGGGTTTGTAACCAAGTTTATCTCAATGGATGGCAAGACACTACCAAATGTTCCTGAATTTGTTCCAAATAGTGGACAAGCTAGCATTCTTAATCTGCGCATCACCCCAACAACTGTTCTAGTCGTACCACCAAATAACTACTTCATCGTATCGCAAGGAATGATGGCGCAAGATCAGCTTGCTGAACGAATTATTGCAGCAGCGGATAGTAACGATCTGCTCCCAAAAGATATCGCGTTGAAGATCCATACTTATGATCGTGGCGTCTTAACGAACGAAGATACGAAGCAGGGCGCTAGCGATGATCCGAAACAATGGGTTCAGTACCTGAAAAATAAACTGCAAGGGCGTTATGAAGGAGATAGCAATCATGCACAGTAAATTTAAGCGCTTTATTGCGGGATTAGTGACTACGGTCATGATTACCGGATCGCTCCCTGCGTCGGCTGGGTTGCAAGATGCTCTTGACGGTATGTTCATGTCTAACAGCACCGCACCTGGCGGCTTTGCAAGTCAGAGTCGAGGTGGATTCGTAGCCGGTGGTGCTGCATTACGCAGCCCGGTACGAAACATCAACTTGGTGGCCTTTGACCCTCCGAGGTTGTCAGCTGGTTGCGGCGGAATCGACCTTTTCGGCGGATCTTTCTCCTTCATCAACGCTGATCAGTTGGTAGCGCTGTTTCGTCAAATCGCAGCCAACGCTGTCGGAGTGGCGTTTAAAGCTGCTATTGACGCCATTAACCCGGCACTAGGAAAGTTGATGCAGGACTTCCAGAATAAACTGCAAGCCCTCAATCAGATGATGAAGAACACCTGCGCGGTGGCAAACTCAATCGTCAAATCCTTTACCGATCCCTCTGCCCGAAAGGAAATGGCCGACACCGCTTCGACTGCGGCGCAGACAGCCAAAGGGGCCTTCTCTGACCTGTTCTCAGGTTTCACCGATTTGTTCAGCTCCCCAAACACGAACAACGATAAATCAACCAACGACGGGAGCTGCGAAGAGTGCGGCAACCCTGTTTGGAAAGCTCTGACTGACACGAGCGCAGGCCAGTACCTGGGCAACCCTGATACAGGGGAAGCCAACGCTAATCGCGCAAACGAAATAGTGATGAGTATGATCGGCGCAGTCATCATGACAAGCCCTGATAGCGGAGGAGGAAACAACCCTGACGGCTCGCCAAAAGTGAAGGTCGGACAAATTTTCAGCCCTACATTGACTCTGATGAACTTTAAGAATGGGTCCAACGGCAACAGTACCCCGCTGAAAATTCTCCATTGCAACAATGGCTATGATCGCAACAAGTGTACTTCTATAGACCCGAACAGCGCTCTGAGTTTCGATGGGACACTTGGCTATACTAATAAAATGCTTTTTGGTTACCCTCAGGGCCCTACGAACGGCACCACGTCCGACTCTATCGTAGGCAAGCTGACCTATTGCCAGGCCGGATCGTGCGGGTTTACGGCAGCTCAGATAGGTTTTATTAATGCCATTCAAACGCCAGTCCTGGCGCTCATAAAACAAGTACAACAGTCTCCAGGTGCGATTCAGTCAATTGCTGAGCAACTTGCACCCCTTATCGCAAACGAACTCGCTGTTAAATATGGTGAAGCTGCTATTTATGCAGCAAATCAGTCTTTTAATGGTGTTCGGGGTATGAAGCCCGATTTTGTTGACCCTAACATACGAAAACTTACTCTGGAATTAGCTGAAATCAGAGCCGAGCATGAAAAGTTGCAACCGAAAATTGTTGCCGCAAAGGAACTTGTGAAGATCATCCTTTCTAGCAACCCGGCTGTGTTCGTCAAACCCGGTCGCATTTAACAAAGGTAGCTGGATATGGATTTTTCGATCTACGTACTGGGCGATGTGAGTACGTTCTACTCCACGATTAACGGCGTGGCAATGATATTCAAATCTACCGGATTCATGACCGGTGTGTATTTGGTTGGTGGCTTTGTCGCTTTGATTTCCGGCATTATGTTTATGATCCAGAAGGGCGGGGGAGAGCAGTTCATTCCAGCAAATGGACCTATTGGTGGTCTATTCGGGTTTGGTATGGTGGTCGCGTGCTGTTCGATTCAGACATCAGTAACCATTCAAGATATTTACACGGGAAACGTTGCGAAGGTTGATCATGTTCCACTGATCATCACTGCTCCGGCCAGTTTGTTTACTACCGCTTCCTACAGCATGTTCGAGAAGATTAATACCGCTTTCCAAAGTACAAGCGGTAGCTATATGGGTGTGAGTCAAAATGGTTTCATTACACCAATGAAACTTCTCATGACATTGCGTAAAGGTGTAGAGAACGTTGATCCTTATCTGGTGGCTAGTCTTAAACAGTTCATGATTGATTGTGTCCCAGGATCCACCACCTTTAACATGAATGACTTTCAGGCCAGCCCGGACATGGTCAATTATGCCTTATCTTTTGCCCGACCAAACGGACTCACAACTTACTGGGACAATCTGAACTCTTTAGGCAAATCCATGGCGTGTCAGGATGCCAGCGCCAAGATCAATGCTGTAGTTGCAGCATTTCCCGCAAGCGCCAACCTTAAGAAGCTGGTCAATGCCGGTATGAAGGATAAAAACCCGATGGGGGGGGCCTATACGCAGGCAAACATAGAAGAAGCAATTACCAATCTTGTTCCTACTTTATGGTCGGCAGCCCAAAGCTCTGATCAGTTCATGACAAATGCACTGTTCTTTAACTCGGTTTGGGGCACCTATAATTGCCTCGATAGTGTTCAGGACCAGAATAGCTTTAACCTCTGCATGGTTTCTTTGACCCAGCAAGATGAGCAGTTCCGTTCTGACGCGGTCGCATCTGGCAGTTTCTTCGCCAAGCTAATGATGCCGACCATGATCTTCCTGCAACTTTTGTTCTTCGGATTTGCGCCGATAGTAATCATCTACGGCTTATTTAAAGGCGCCGGCGCCCTGATGGCATATGTCAAATACCTTGGATTCGGTATTTGGACGTCTTCTTGGCTTCCATTTTCGGCGGTTATTCAGATGTATATTCAGAATGACGTCGCCGATAAGATGGCTCAGTTCACTGAGAAGGGCCTGGTCCCAAGCAATCTTCAAGCCGTCTACTACGACGTTCTGGCAACACGGCTTGGTATTGCGTCGGACATGCTCGCTGCCACCCCATTGATTTCTGCAGCCATGCTCGGGGTTACTGGTTACGGGATGGTATCCCTGGCGAGCCGCTGGTCTGGCCGCGATCACAACGATGAGAAGCTTCAATCCCCTGACATTTTGAAAAACGGTGCTCACGTTGATGTCTCATCGCGCAATCAATACGGTGCCGAATACAAGGGCTCGCAAAAGTCTGGTTTGGCGCAGGCAGATGCGACCTGGAACAAGGCAGAACTTAAACAGACGCTTGGGACCTCGACACAAAGCGCCTTGGGCGAGGATCACACCAAGCGCTCCGAATCGGCATCCGCTATGGAAGCCAGTATGCGCCAGGTCATGTCCTACAAATCAGGAAACAGCTGGTCAAACTCACAAATGCAGTCGTTGGAACAGTCTCACTCCGCAATGACTCAACAAGCCATGAAAATGGGCGACAAAATCGCCGATTCTCTTGGCATGACGGGAAGTCAGCGGGAGTCTTTCAAACAAAACTTCAACGCTGAAGTAGGCTTCAGCGGGATTTTCGGTGGTGTCAAAGCAGGCGTCGCGTCCGCCACCGGCAAAGAGCTATCGAAGGACCAGGCAACGAAAATAAACTCTGAGTTTGGTACCGAACTTTCAAAAAACGAAAGCGATATGAAAGGGTGGAAAGCAGCAGCCTCCTCAGCGTTTGCTCAGTCTACTGGCAAAGAAGCAGCAACAGAAAATGGCTTGAGTCGCCGGCTCAGTTCGACCAGTGCCGATACCCAGTCGTCTTTCCAACGTTTCCAAAAAGCAACTACCGCAGAATCCAGTGTGAGTGCGGGCGCCCAGATCAGCGAGGACACTACAGGGGGTAACCTACTCCGTTCCCCCGAAGCAATGCAGGCGCTCAATTCCGCAATTTCGAACCTGACAGACTCACAACGCGACGCTTTCAACAAGAAATTCCCAGAACTCGAAACTCGTTACGGCCAGCGTTCTATCGGTATGGAAGGTAAGCGCGAGGCAGCCCAACTTTGGGCCTTGCGGTCGGTGGATAACACCGCATTCGCCGGTGTTGTTTCAGCCATGCAAAGTGGGTCAATTAGTGGCCCTTCCGACGGCAATGCCGAACGTGCGCAAGGCGTCGGAAATCGTGCCATGCAGGTGTCAAACAATCCTGGTGGCAATGTCGCCAATGCTGACATCGGTATGCCTTCCACTAACGTTCCGGGTGTAAGCGCTGATCAGGTTGGGCCAACAGGCGCACCTCAGCAGCAAACCCTCGATAGTCTTTCGCGAGGTCTCGACCCGTGGGACAACGGCGGGCTCCGAGAAACATTCGCCAACTCACAACTGCCCGGCGGGATGTTGCAGGGCCAGGAGAAAATCCGCGACGGCAAACGCAGAGTAGAAAATGGTAGCACTTCGATCTCTGTCGAGGACATGACTAACACTATGTCCTCTACACCAATAGTCAATACCGCGACAGCGGTCGGCACCAAAGAACAGCAATGGGAGGCTGAAAATCCCAATGCAGCTATTGCAGCAAACCTTGCGACGTTCGCTATCCCAGGATTGGGCTGGGGTGGGGCAGCGGCACGTGGCGCCATGTTCGCAAGAGCCGGAGCAGGTGCTTACAAGGCAGAGCAAGCATTGCGAGCCGCAGAAGCGGGTGTCGAGGTCGCTCATGCAGGTAGAGCGGTTAATGCCGCCGGGCATGAGATCCCAGCATTACTTCGCTCACAAGGACAGGCAACTCGCGTGGTAAACGCGGAACATGTCAAGGAGGCAGGGGAGGCAGCAGAAGCAGCAGGCAAGGCCCTATCAGTCGCTGGCCGTGAAGCGCGCAGTGCTACCAACCTAGCTGCCAAAACATCTGTTGAGCCGGGCTTTATGATAGCTGCTGACCACCTGGCTGATTCCCACAGAGAATCCGGCGGAGCCTTGGACGCTCAGATGGAACCAGGTTCCGCAGTGCATTCGATGCGTCAAGAGTCCAATCATGACATCTCGCAACCGCTGATGATGCCTATGGCACAGCCAGTCCACTCTGATCCGTTGAGTCCACTTGGCGGGCACTCCGGGGATTTGCGAACAGTAGGGGGAGGTTCTAGCGACAGCGCATTCGGTGATGGCCTTATGGGGGCGACAGGGCCTGACACGGGCCCCCAGTTCGGCTCCAATGATGGGCAACGCATTGGTCCACACGTAAATTATAATTCTGCTCCGGATGATGACGCCGGCAGCTCTGCGGCTGTACCAGGAAGTAGTGCAGATACCAAGGACTCTGGTCCGGGTGTCCGCGGTTCGCGATAATCAAGGAGGCAGAAAAAAGCCCTGCATCGATTGCAGGGCTTTTTTTTGGATTGAACAGGTGTAAACCTGATTGAGAATTGGATCGGTGTCAGCAGCTACCGTCAACGATTCTGGATGACCTTGCTCACCATGCCGTTTGCAAGCTGGATGTACATGTTGTTATCGCCCTGAACGTCATCCGGCGTGATCACGTACCGCCCCCCAATCGCCATGGATGGCGTGGCATCTACTCCGTAAGTCAACAGCTTAGCAAACGCACTCTCAAGTCGATCTGGCGTAATGTTTGCCCATGCTTTCTCAAATCCTTGAACCTTCGCCGCAGCCACGGCCTTCGCCCATGTTTGAGGATTTTCCATTTCCATCCCTCCCTCGTGGATCTGAGCGTAAGCTGCTGACATAAATGCCGGTAGGCGAGCAGGATCGGCATCCTGAACTGCGTAGAAGGCCCGTGCAGCCATGTAGTTTCCTTTGTCAGGTACAGCTACTGGAATGAACTCGGCGCTCCAGCCCGATGGCATAGTTTGCGACCACCGCGTCAGCAGCTGGTCATACGACGCACACACAGGGCAGCTGAACGAAAAGAACACGAGAACCTTTCGAGCGTCCTTACTTTGCAAAGTCACCTCCCTATACGGCAGCGATGGCGCCTGCACTTGCTCCTGAGCTATCGAGTAAAGTGGCGTCAGCAGCGTCGTAACCACGGCCATCCGAGCGATAAACTTCTTCATCCAATTTTTCCTTTGTGATGAGCTCTTGCTCAATGACCAAATCAAAAAGTGATTCCTGATGACGCTCACTGCGCCAGATTTGAACTGCCGACTGGACCATTCGGTATGGCAGAACCCTTCGCGACGCGAGTACATATAGAAAATCTACAGCGCCCTCTGTGTAGCCCATCGCTTTGACGACTTGATCCTGTGAAACCAAACCTTGATCGACCAGAATTTGCCCGATCTTTCGGACCTTACCCTCAAGCATCAGGGTCAATTGAATCTCAGCAGCCTTATTCGCATCGGAGAAGCTGATCAACCCTTGCTCGAGCAAAACATCACCTATTCGTCGGACAGAAGGAGCCACCGAGTCATCCTTGATTAGTCGCTGCACGAGCTCCAGAGTGGTGACTCCAGCAGATACCATTCGAATCCCGGCTTGTCCTAAGGTGTCGAATTGGGGCTGACGTATAGCAGCGTTGAGAATCTCCATTTCGCCACCGCCGCTAAGAATTGCAGCACGCACATGTTTATCCGATTTGATCATTTCGATAATCGGTCGCTTGCCAGAGAACGATTCTTTACCCGTCGCTCGAGGCACTTTCCCATTGATAAGCGGCAAGCCGTTGGACTTCAGCCAGTGAGTCTCAAAGTCCGTTACTTCGGTCCATTCATGCTGAACATCGGTTTTCAACGTTTGAGCCAGGCGCTGAGCAATAACTCCCAACAGAGAGGATGCCAATGTCTGGCGGTCGACCCCCAAATCAATGAGCCTTGGAATGGCCTGCGCAGCGTTGTTTGTGTGCAATGTAGCCAACACAAGGTGACCCGTGTTCGCAGCCTGCATTGCAATCTCTGCTGTCTCAGCATCGCGAATTTCGCCAACCAAGATCACATCAGGATCTTGCCGAAGAAGTGACCGAAGCCCCTTGGCGAAGGTGATAAAAGGCGTAACGTTGACTTGGACAAAATCCGGGATGACGTACTCGACAGGGTTCTCAAGGGTGGTGATGTTCAACGTCCCATCATTGAGTTCATTAAGAGCGGCATACAAAGTTGTGGTTTTACCTGAACCGGTCGGACCAGTTACCAAAATGATGCCCTGAGGTTCTTTGAGCATTTCTAAAAAATGGTGCTTCACAAGCATCGGCATGTGAATGTGATCCATCGACATGCTGGCATTCGACTGGTCAAGTAAACGACAAACGATTTTTTGTCCTCCCTGGCTCGGAAGAACGCTCACCCGGACATCAATCACACATTCCGGATAGCGCAGTGACATCCGTCCATCGATTGGTGCATGACGCTGCGAAAGGTCCATGCTGGCACGAGCGCGTATTTTGTCATCAAGCATCCGCCCCACAGCAGAATCGACTGTTTCAACGAGTTTCATCTGTCCATCAATTCGCATCTTGATCACAACATGGTTGTTAACCCAGTGCATATGTATATCCGGCGATTTTATTTGTGCCGCCGTTTTAAAAAGTTTATTCAAATAATCAGCACCAGCTTTATCGTGCTGGCCACTCCAGATGAACAATGGTGGTTCATTCGTCATTCTAACCTCCTTACGCCAGACTAGGCTTTACAGTTCAGTGTTGGGCCATAAAATAAGCGCGCAATGAAACTCTGAGTTGCCGCATCAGCGTCCAGGCTCCATGAAAGAAGATCAATTCGAGTTTCGGTACTGAGGTAGTACCGTCCCGCCCACCTCACCCCTTCAAAAGCGATACGAACAGGCAACGCCCCCCTTTCAACCCGCTCACAGGGGGATTCGGGTGCAATGGTGTAAAGAATCCACCCCGCTAACATTAACGAAAAAAAACCACTTAACATCTGCTTCATATCGAGCATCCATTTTTCATAACTTTTTCTATATATATACGCTGACTTTTGACGTGAGGGCTGTTATATGCACCTACGGCTTTCCAGGTAGGACCATACATCACAATATTATTTGCAAGTATCCACGCTGCGACGTTAACGCTAATGCAGGAATTCTTCAGTTGCTCCTCACCAATTCCATAGGTCGTCAGTTTTGGAAGCCACCAAGAATTGATCTGCATGTATCCAATGTCCCTTGATCCATCAGAGTTGGATGTATTAACGACGTCGGGCTTTCCGGAGGGATTCTCCGTAGCCCTGATGCAGCGAAGCAGTTTTTCGCTGATTTTGTAGCGTGCAGCCGCCTCAGCGAAGCAGGTCGCACCAGCGCTGACTGGCGCGATCACCAAGGCAGCAAGCAATGCCAAGAGGTATAGTTTTTTCATGCCGCAAAGAATACATTACGCGTACCAATAAACAAGGTGTATCAATACATGTTATCAAGGAATCGATGGGCAGCATTCTGGGCGATCCCTATGGTCCTCGCATGCCCCTTTGCAACGGCAACAGAACCGGCCGACACCGGCAGTTCATCTTCAGCTTCTGAATACTTCGAATCCGTGCAACCGACCACAGATATCGGCTCCGATATCTCCAGCGCCATGAAGGGTCTGCTATCGAATGCACGCGGAGGTGGCGAGGTCCTACGCGCATGGGCGGCCTGGAAAAATGGAGACAAGCAGGCCCTCCCAAAGATCTTTGAGCTTGCCAAAGCCGGTAACGGTAGAGCACAAAATATCGTCGGCTATCTGCTCGATCGGGGGGAAGGTGTGCGCCAAGACAGCTCAGCGGCAGCTGCATACTTTTCCGCAGCGAGTGCAAGCTTTCCGCTTGCCAGGTACAACCTGGGTGTCCTGACGCTACTAGGCCGCGGCGTGGTTAAAAACGAAGGGGAGGCCATGCAGATGTTCGAGGACGCAGTTAAAAATGCGGGCGTCGATCTGGCGGCCGTTAGACTGTCCATGTATCACCTTAAACGAGGCGACCAGGATCAGGCATGGAAGTGGGCAAACGAAGGCGCAAACAGAGGAAATGTTACTGCCTATTACCTTCTTGGTAGAATTTCCTATGAGCGACAGCAGTTTTCGGAAGCCTTCGGCTGGCTTTCTAAGGCAGCGCAAGCTAGCGAGCCTAATGCTCCAGCAATACTGTCGGCTATGTACAGAAATGGTCAGGGGATGGATCAAAACTTGAAGATGGCTGCCTCATGGTGGTTGATATACGCAGGTCTCAACCGAAATAAAGCAGGCTTGAATGCAGGAGGTTTGGGGGCGTTTGGTCTGACCCCCAAAGAAGAAAATGAATCGCGGCATTTCGCAACCAACTGGCTTGCCTCCCATGACAGCATGATAAGGCCAAATTACGAAGCTACCATTCTGCAAGCGAATCGGTCGGATTAACCTCGCGAACAGGTCCACAGAACGAAGCTAAATCCGAGAAGGGCGGCTAGAGGCCAGGAAATAAGCACCAATTTCCAATCAGCACGGGATGGCCAACAATGCAGCCAGTGGGGGGCAAAAGACAGCCAAACCAGCAAATCCCAATACTGGACAAGCTTGGGACCAGCATTCAACCGCCATGCAGCCAAACCGAAAATGATAGGTAAGGCGAGCAGAGGCGCCGTTGCAGTGAGCCAGGCATTCAACCAGTTCAGGCTCACAAATCCGACTGAGCCTAGGATCAACCTCCCACCCTCCGCCCGGGGGATCAAAGAGAAGGATGTTGGACGAGCCAAGGTCACAAGCCCAACCAGAAAGTGGAGGGTTTCATGAGCAACAACACCCGAGAAATGCAATGCCTTGACCGGCAGCCATCGGCGTCGCTCGATCAAGAGAAGCGAAGCGATGAGAACGGACGGCGCCACATAGCGTACCGGATCGCTAAGCACCCAATGGCAAATCCAATTATCTAACACAACCACCCCGCAAAAACGATACTGATAGATTTGGTAAGATACACGCGTGTAGTATACGTACGCGTTATGTATAGCTATATTCCAGGAGTCTTCATGCCCAAGCAAATCCCTTTCCAACGCCTCTTGGCCGCCGGCCTTTTCGCAACGATCGTTTGTATTTCTGCCACAGCAAAAGCTGATCAGGCGAAGGAAATTCTATTTGCGGCGATAAAGCAGGGTCAGGCATCCGCAGAACTTACAGGCGAACAGGCCGACGCCTGGAAGAAAAAAACAGGTTCAAGCGAACCGATTCGCGTGGTGGCAAAAGTGTTGAGCCGCTTCAAGCAGCCAGAATGCGCTCGGTTGGGGGTGACGATGACACAGGCAAAGGTCCCTAAGAAGGAGGGTGGTACAGGCCCCCTTGAGGTTGGCTGGGGGATGAATCTTTGCACGGACGGTATGCCTCCAGCCGAATCGGTTGACTGGTCCAAAGCTCCTCAGCCCGAAGTAAAAATAAACAAGGTACCTGGGCAATGAAACCGACTTGGAAATTAATTTCAACCGTAACCGCAGTTGCCCTCTCCCTGTCCTTGTGCCAAGTCCATGCCGACCCACATTCGGATGGACTGGAGCTTGGGAAAAACAACTTGAATAAGTTGTCATCAAAGGTCAGTAACTCCAACGCCCAGACTATGCCTCATTACACCAACAAACCACCACAGTCTCAAAATTTTGGATCTTCGGATCTGTTCGGGGTGGGTGTCTCTCGTATTAACACTTGTAAAACAGAGGCTCACGGACCTGATCAGATAGCGAACCAAGAGTGCGACGCAGTAAACTTTTTGGCCAAAAACCCAGAGCAAAGAGTGAAATTTCCTCTTGACCCTAAAGATCCCATCATTAGCGGTATCGGCGAAACGATTAATAACGCAAACGGTGGATCGGCAACCGAGGCTTGCGGAACCAAGACGACTACTACGCCAGACATTTATTCTACAGAGGTATGTAACGAGTACAACCTATCTGAGATGAAGTCTTGCTCAATGGGCCAAGTTGTAAATGTAGATGCTAAAGCAAACTTTCAATGCAATATTACAAAAAATCGCCTTGAGCAAGTCTCATGTGACGCATGGCTTACAGTAGCATGTCAACCTCCTGTTGCTGGTTGCTCTGGTGGTGGCATCAAAACCGGATCAGCCAGTTTAAGTAACGGCAGCTACACATATAAACTTGTCGGTGACGACCTTACGATTATCAATGACGTTACTGCAATTAACAATATTACATCTGCCGACTTCAATTTCACGATCGAAGGCCTCGACCGCGTAACAGACTTCTTCATTAACTCTATCCACTCAGACAACTACGTTGGTGTTTCTGTGAATGGTCACTTCGTCGGCGTTCATGCACGAATCTTTAGTGGATGGAATCCTTCGGCAGATAGGCTAGTACAAGATTTTAACTATTCTCCTCCGCACGCTCGGTGGGGTCCTAACCCAGGCGACCATTATCAAGCAGAAATCGGTGGAAACTTGCTCACAGCCGTAAACGCTGACTTAAAACCCTACCTTCGAGAAGGTCAAAACGTCATAACTGTGAACGTTTTGAACGGTAAAGGCCCAGGATACGGAAAGGTATACATTACTGCACACCAACTCTGCCCACCTCCATGCGTTGAAACGTGGACCAATCAATGTGAAAGCTACCAGCAAAGGTTGTAATGAAATGATAAATTTTGTGCAACACTCATCAAAGCATTCACAACTCCGATATTTCTTGATGCTCGTAGTGTCACTGTTCTGCATAGTGCTTTCTGCTCATGCTGCTGCCGGCGATTGCAGAGTGATATCTCAAAGCTGCATCGAAGGCGCTGAGACCCGGAATATCGCTGGCAATATGATTTACAAGGCATGCTGGAGATTTCGGTCTCAATATGAATGTTTGAAACCTGACTCAGTCAACTATTGCGAAGCCATCTCTAAGGTTGCCGGTTGCTGGCAAACATCCACTTCATGCGTTGCAACATCATGGAATGGAGTTTGCCTGACAGAGCAGCGAACATATCGTTGCGACAACCCAGCGACACCTACTCCTACTAACACTGTGAAGCTTGACGGCACATACACAATCATTAAAGACGAGCTCGATCAATCTCAGTGCGAGCCGCAAGCTAAAAATCCATTGTGTTATTTAGCCGCTCATACTTGCGTAGAGCCTGCCGAAACCCGAGTTATCAATGGGCTGCCAGTGTATAAATCATGCTGGAAATATAAAGATGATTACTCATGCATTAATCCTAACAAACAGAACGACTGTCAGCAATTTATTGACAAGGGCTGTAAAAAAATTGAAGAACAGTGTCTCGAAAGCACCGATCCAATTGGTTGCGTAATGAAGCAAGTAACTTATAGCTGCATTACTCAGAAAGGCACTACAACTACTACAGAGGATTGCAGCACCAAAACTTCATGCTACCAGGGCGTTTGCTGGGACACGGGCTACCCAAGCGACACTGATTTTGCTAAAGCTGTAGCTGCACAAGAAGCAGCAAGGGAAGCTGGCATCTATGGTTCAAACGGAAACCTTTTTGATGGTGTGGCGGAAAGCTGTGCGAAAGGCTATGGAGGGATTAAAAACTGCTGCGTGAAGAGCGGTGGCGCCCAAAACAATAGCTCTATCATGGGGACCGTCGCTGGTGCAGTAGGGATGGGCGCAGTGCAATATGGCGCTAAATACATGTACGATTTCGCTTACGATAACTCAGCTTGGATTCAAAGTGGTTCAAAGGCTTTTGGTTTGGAGCACGCAGCAGGGGCGGACTTTCAAATCGGGATTTATGGTTTGACCTACACATTCGGCGCAGTACCGGCAACTGGTTTGCTCGGCGGCCCTGTTTATGGTCTTGGAGGCGGATTTTATTTCGACCCTTACAGTTTCGCCATTGCGGTAGCTATTCAGGTAGTTATGGAATTGCGATCTTGTGAACCTGAGGAGCAAAAACTCGGCATGCACCGAGGGGCAAACCTTTGCCATTTCGTAGGCAGCTACTGCTCTAAAAAGACGATGGGAGCTTGCCTTGAAACTACGGAGTCTTATTGCTGCTACAACTCGAAACTTGCGAAGATTATTAATGAGCAAGGCAAACCCCAAATCGGCAAGGGCTGGGGCACCCCGGAGAAACCAAGTTGCGGCGGCTTCACCGTTGACGAGTTCCAAAGGGTTGACTTCTCAAAACTAGATCTTTCTGAGTTCACAGCAGATATTATGGCCGCCACGGTGCTGCCAAGCGTTGATAAACTACAGAGCGATGTCACCAAGATGATGGATGGTAAAAAATCAAACTGAGTTAGCCTTCCAAACGCCTCATTGAGGCGTTTTTTTTATGCAAAAAAAAACCGGCCAAAAGGCCGGTTGATCAAGCGTTGTTGTGAACTGTTAAAGACAAAGTATTTCGGAAAAAAGATTCCATTCGCTTTGCTTAACTTTAAATATACCGACTAGTCCACTCGACTCAAAAGCATATGTATGCTCTGGAACCAACTGCTTAATGTTTTCGGCATGAATCGCACCCACAGTCAAAGTAAAACCTTGATCCATGTAATTTACTTGCGGTTCGAACGATTCGCCTGTAACTGGTTGCAAATCATAAAACTCTTCAACTTCGTAGTCCTTTAAAATACCTATATTGCCGTGTTCGCTTTTTATTTGATATGTAATGGCTTTACCGCTGCTGCCTACGCACAACACTGAAGCATTTGCGAAAATGAAGGGATTATTTGTGTAAAGCGGTTGCCCGCCGATCAACCTGTTCATGATGTGCCCTGCTTGGATTTCTGAGTACAGGGGGATGCATCACACGCGCTTGTAATCGGCGGCCAGTCGATATCGGTTGATCATATCGAATTATACAAGCGTGTCATTCATAACGGTTTGTAAGGCAAATGTGAGAAATCGCCTTTGTACAACTGCTAATGCAAATGATCAACGGTCATTACCGAACCCCATTACCAAGAGCGAGTAACTTTATGAAACGTTTCATGGCGATTGCTTTGATTACCACTACCGCCGTCATGGGTGGCTGCACCAGCAGCATGACAAGTCGCGATTACACGGAAGCTACTGCCGGTAAAAAGATGAAAGTAGAGCTTGGCGTGGTTGAATCGATTCGCGAAGTCAAAATAAATGGCAAACCAAGTCCTCTCGGCGGTATCGCTGGGGGCGCACTAGGCGCAATTGCAGGCAGTAACGGCGGTGGCGGCCTTGGCCAATTAGCGGTGATGGTCGTAGTGGGCGCTGTAGGAGCGGCTGTAGGCACCATCGCTGACAAAAAGCTTCATGACTCAGAGGGCATCGAGATCACAGTTAAATTGGCAGACAACGACCTTCAAGCGGTAACGCAAGTGAAGGATTCAAACGAACCATTCGTAAAAGGCGAGAATGTACGAGTAATCACCGATATAAACGGATCGTCGCGTGTATCTCACTGATCAGAACCCACCAAACCCCAGGCTTCCATTGCCTGGGGTTTTTTTGTGCCCATCAACACGCAGCGCGGTCAGATTTAAAACCAACACTGGTTGTCTTATTGCTACGCGTGAAATAACATTTCACTCATCACATTAGCGAATTTTCAGCATGATGAATGAAGACATCGGCAGGCTATCCAGGTTGGGGTTTTCCTCACTCCCTGAGTGCCTCCTCACTGTGCCGAAGGGTTTTCGCGACTACCACGACCCGATCGAGGTTTTGCCCTTACCAAATAGCGGTGAGCTCCACTACCTTGCGTTGACGCTCACTGAGCGCACTATTTTCACGCGTGACGGGAAGGTGATTAATGAGCTCAAGGGCGCATTTCGTGCTGTCCTTCGTGCGGTCGATGCCCGCGGAGACCGAGTTCAAATCAACGTGATTGGAAAATCCGCTATCGAAAGCTGGATGGATCCGGATCTTGGTGCAGTGGTGAATCTCCACGGGGAGCTTAAGACCTACGATGGTCGCCTGTGTTTAACGAATCCGATTCTTGTCGCACCTGAAGAAATTGGCAGGGTAGTTCCTATTTATCAGGGTAGAACTAACCAGGTAAGTGCTGAACTGCTCACCGAAAGCATTGGGAGAGCGCTCCCACACATCAACGAAGCTGCATGCCTGCTCCTCGAGCAGGCACTGATGCATGAAGATGATTTCACGAAATTCACTGGCATTTCTGACCCAGCAACCCTGTTACGGACTCTGCACACACCGCTGTCTGTACGTGAAGGGCTGGAGGCGATTGAATTAGCCAAAACACTTTCAGTGAAAGCGCTGGTCAACAAGGTTATCGCCAATCGATCAAAGCCGGCGGTGAAAGGTTCGCTGTTGCGCATTGATCGTGAGCAGGTCGCCGACCTCATTCACAGGGCGCCCTTCGAACCCACATCCGACCAACTCCGCGCTATTGACGAAATCGTGGCAGACCTACGCTCTCCTTTCCCCATGGAGCGGATCCTGTCGGGAGATGTTGGAACGGGTAAGTCTTTCACGTTTATGGTTCCGGCAGCAGCATGTCACCTGGCCGGAGCACGAGTCGCGATTATTGCGCCAAGCCAAATTCTTGTTGATCAGCTTGCAAGCGAGCTTGCTGCACTATTCTTCGAAATACCTGTCAAAAAATACACGAGCAAGACCAAGGTAGATATCTCGACTGGAGTCATTGTTGGGACCACGGCAGTTCTCTCGGCCGCAAAGAAGGAGGGCGTTGTTTTCGACCTGGTTATAGCTGATGAACAGCATAAATTCTCTGTGACCCAGAGGAAGAAACTGCTGGCCCCGCATACCAATTTTCTTGAAGCGACGGCGACTGCTATTCCACGCACGGTGGCTTTGGTGAAACTTGGAGGCATGCCCATCTCGATTCTCACTCAGGCCCCGGTAGAAAGAAAAATCATTTCACGAATCATCACAGTCAAAGCCCGGGAAAAGTTGAACGACTTCGTGATGGAAATCATAAACGGGGGAGGCCAGGCGGCGTTTATTTACCCAGTGGTCAATGGAGACGCTGACGCTTCACGTCACTCCGTTGAAGCCGCCTACGAGCGTTTTCGCCGCGTCTTGGGTGACAGCGTTGGAATGATCCACGGTGGCCTTTCTGAAGAAGAAAAATCAAATACCATGCGCTTGATGAAGGAAAACCGTATCAAGCTGCTTGTTGCTTCGACTGTCATTGAGGTAGGGGTTACCTTTCCTAACCTTCGTTTGGCAGTGGCCGTGAACGCTGAAAACTTTGGTGTTTCTCAGCTACACCAACTACGTGGACGGCTCGCCCGCAAAGGCGGAAAAGGGTATTTCGTCATGTACCTGACTAAGCCGATCCAACAGCCTGCCTCGGACCGCTTGAGGCTTCTGTCTACCTGCTCGGATGGGTTCCGTCTGGCTGAGATGGATGCTGAGGCCCGCGGTTTTGGCAATCTGGATATCGACGGGGATAGGCAATCAGGATCTGCTAGGATGCTTTTCTGGGGTGTTACCCTTGGAAGGTCGGAAATTGAACAGGGCGCAATGGACGCCGGGCTCATTCCGGCGAAGCAATAAAAGGGGAATAGCTTGGGCGCCAAATCAACACCACTGGCTATCAAGGTAGCCATTTATGAGCGGCTTTTATCGGGTCAAATGTCTCGAGAAATCGGTCGTTCGTATGTGCTCAGCCAACCAACCGTTTTAAAGTACGCGAACGATGCTGTTGATGAGTTGCGGCGTATTCGCTCCGTGGAGGCGTCGCCTGTGCTGCTCGGGTTTCTGAGTCGGAAACTCAAAACGCAGTGCTTCCAGTACCCAGACGACGAAGAAGTTCGGTCGCTGATGGCGCCTATTCTCGAGCCATACCTCGCCCGAGCAGAGTCAATTAATTTTGCGGGTCGAGAAAGTGCAGACCAACCTCTCTCCACACGGGTGAGCAGGTCGACTGAAGAAGAATTTCTGCAAATCGTCTCATCGTTGGCCGACGGGCAGCGCCCGGGTATTACACCATCAGCTTTGCTCAGAGAGCTCGTCGAGAATTTCGTCGCGCTACACCGATCCAATCAGCCCGCCTTGAATCCAGCCTCCACCCCGATTCCGCATGTTGTGCAATCAAGCATACCGGCCGTAGACACTGAGGCATTGCTTGCAGACGTGATGGACGCCGTTCGTATTCAGTTTGCACAGCACGGCTTAGCACCAAAACCAAACTGAAAATCCGTTTCTAACCCCGTGTCACACATCCCTTCGTGTAAGGCATTCGCATCCTGGATGCTGCAATTTTCAACGAAGGGAGATTCACCATGGGTCATTTCGAAGCATTGCCGTCCGCGTCAAAATTCTCAATGCGCCATCTGTACTTGTATACCCATATGCTCATCGCGGAAGCGAACAGGGCGGGACGGAAAGTACGCATAGTTTGGGCTCACATCAGCACAGCTTCAATTGGCCCCGACTCAACCACTCCTGGTGGCTTGGTCATGAAGCTTCCGAAGATGGCTTCATTGGGGTCAGAGGAAGACGTTGTACTGATCGATGGACTGATCTCTCACGAGATCATTTGCCACGGACTGCATACCGACTTTTCTGTACCAATGAAACCTGGCATCGCCGGCGACTTGTTCAACATTCTGGAGGACCCACGTGGCGAGCTCTTAGGTAAGTCCAAATATCCTGGAGCCAACCAAAAGATTCACGCAGCAATTCGCATTTTGAAGGCTAAAGGTGTGTTTCGTGGGCCTGAATTGGCGCAGGAAACGCCGCCGTCGATTCTGGCCAGCTGGCTTGTCACCGAGCTACGCAGTGAGCTGCTCAATCAGGACTGCCTGACGGAGTTCGCAAAAGCGTACAGGGCCCTCGCAGTCGACACCTTCGGGGCCGACCTTGTTGGCCAGGTAAAGCAAATAGCACTCGATGGTTGTCACGCGGGAAGTTCACAAGGTGCCTGTGATGCAGCAGACCGTATAGTCGCTTTGCTGAAATTTGCAAAAGACAATTCACCTGATAAGCCCAAGTCCAGCGACAATGGCAATGGCAATGGCAATGGCAATGGAGAGCCTCAGCCATCCAAGGAGAATTTGAGCAGCACGATCGATCAGGTCTTGAACGCATCGTCGAACGAATTGGGACCGTTCGGTAAAGGCCTCGAAGAGGTCCTCAGCGCGAACAACAATGCACTATCGAAATCGGGAGGAGGGTATCAACCCGATAACGCAAATGAAATGCAGGAGTTACGCCAGTCGAAGACGGGAGGCTCTATTCAGAACCGCGCACACCTTCGAGCAGGAGCTCAAAAGACCGCTGCGATGTTGTCCTTGACGTTTGAGGACATGATCGAAACGGTCACCAAAAGCGAAACTCGACGCACAACCGAAGGCAAACTCAACACCCGAGCTTTGTGGCGGTATCCCCTCGGCGAGGAGAAGCTCTTCACCAAAACGGCGGAAGGCGAGTCAATTGACACGTGCTTCTATCTGCTCGGTGACGAAAGCTCTTCTATGGCCAGTAAATTCGGGCCAGTCCCAGCCCAACCTGATGAAGACAAACGAATCACCGCTCATGAGGCCTGCAAGCGCGTATCCGTTGCAGTAGGGGAAGTGCTGAACAACCTCTCGATACCGGTGGGCATAGCCACTTACAACAACGTCGTTAGGGAGTGGCATGGGTTTGAAGAAAATTGGGCAACCACGCTGCAACGGTTTGCTCCAACTCCGGAAAATGGGACCAGCACTCACCTTGCGGTGGTATGGGCTCTGAAGAAACTGATCGATCGGCCTGAGGCCCGGAAGATCTTGATTGTGGCAACCGATGGCGATCCAGGTAATAGCGAAACTCTGAACGCGGCTATTGCAGAATCATCCGCCCTCGGAATCGAGGTTCGCTTTGTTCTGATCGGTGACCGATATAAGAGCCAGTACGCACGTGCCGGCTTAAACCATGGGGTTGCTCTCAACGAAAACGAGCTGGCAAAGGCGGTGTTCGAAGCGCTAAAACAGGCAGTAGCCTAGTCCTAAACTCTCCACACACCGAGTTCCTAAGGGAGCTCGGTTTTTTTTTGCATTTCTCTTCAATTCTCATCCCATGTGAAGCATTTCCCTGTACCAGGCCTTCGCAAGAGGCCCCAACCTGTCTATATGGGGATTACCATGGAAAACGTCGCTCAGTTCGCTCCTGTGAATGTCGAATTTGAAACAAAAACTGCGAAAGAAGTTTTTGGAACCACGTCGCCGTTCTTCGAAAACATGCAAATAAAAGTCTTCCCCGCTACGCCGCATACACCAGTAGTAGGGCATTTCAAATTCAAAGAAAGCAGCCTTACTCGGTTGATGCTTTGGGCCGCGGCAGCAAATCTTCCCGCTGGCTATTTTGGCGCAGAGATGAAACGCAACATGTATACGTTCGGTCCATCCGGGTGCGGTAAGACCAAACTAGTCGAAGCTTTTGCTTCGCGAACCGGACGCCCTATCTTCAGGGAGCAGTGTTCGAAAGAAACCACCCTGTCTGACCTTTTCGGTAGTTGGAAGCTTTGCGGTAAGGATCAAGGCATGAAATGGGTATATGGAAAGGTTTGCCAATGGGCAAAGACACCAAATGCGATACTGCTATTGGATGAGTGGGATCAGGTTCCAGCTGACGTCGCTATGGGTCTTAACGGTGTTCTGGATGGCGCTCCGATCCATCTGGACCAAACAGATGAAATCATCAAAATTGCTCCCGGCTGCATGATCATGGCCACAGGTAACACGAATGGCCGCGGCTCAGCGGGGGGACAAGGTGGGAGCGCTGCAATTTATAAAGGTACGCAAAAGATGAACTTTGCGAATCAGGACCGCTTCAACGTCATGTTCGAGACGTACCTGACTGAGCAGGATGAAATCGATCTGCTCGTAAAGGAGACGAATGCAAGCCCGTTAGCAGCAAAAGCAATGGCAAGTCTTGCAGCAAAAATTCGAGCCAATTTTATTGGCTTGAATGAAGACGCTGGCGCCGGCGGTATGGCTTTCCAGTTCACAATCACAACCCGCAACGTCCTTAACTGGTCAATGAACTTCAAGCTACTCACGGGGTTTGGGAAAAAACCAGAAGATGCGTACGTCGAAGCACTTAAAATGACGGTACTCGATTTTGCATCGAAGGACGAAGCATCGGCAATTCTCGGAACTTGGTCGTCCATCATGGGCACTCCCAGCAATCAATAACGCTTCACCCCACCCCGGCTTTGCCGGGGTTTTTTTTGTCTTCAAGTTATGGGTAGCTGTGCGCCATCTCCTGTCACTAGGTCTTCGCAAGAGACCTGCATTTCAGTGAAATTCAGGAGAAACATATGAGCACAATCCAATCCAATACCGACGTCAGCGTTCAGATCCTTCAGGATGTCGTGTTGTTCGACTGCATCATCGGTGGGAGCACTGGCGAGAAGACGGTTGAGGCTGATGACTTCATTCGTGAAGTCGGTAAAACATTGCCTAGTGGCACTTTTGCTTGGGTCAATAAATACCGAGCTGAAGCCAAACGCGAGATCCTGAAGGTGGGGGTTTCTCGGCGAGTTAACAATCGTGTGCGGGGGTATTTCGTACCCACGGCGCACGCTCAAGGCCTAGCCTTGGTGCTAAAGCAAATCAAAGATAAATACTTGGCAGAGAAGAAGAAATTCTTGGCTGAACTACCAGGTAAAGTCGAAGAGTGGGCCAAAGCGCCAGAGAATGCCGGTGTTACAAAGGCCGGCGGGAAAACTCGGGCAGAACTGATTCGTCTGCATGCTCCTCAACAAGGAGCTCTCGAAAAGATGCTGACTTTCGACGTCTCAGCTATTCGTATCAATGACACCAGCTACTTTGGTGAAGATGATGCGCTTCAGAAGGAGGTCAAGGGCCTGGTTGGTCAAGCTGCTTTTGAGATCTCCGAGGACGTACGTAGATCCTGGTCGGGACCGACAAAGGGCAACACAACATCTCGCGTTTTGGGGCTGGTGCGACGTGTCCAGGATAAGGCAGAAGCAATGAGTGTGCTTTCGAGCAAGTTCGGGAATCTGGCCAAGTTGTGTGGTGACGTTCTGGCCGCTGTACCAACAGGCCAGAGCATCGAAGGTGTCGCCTTCATTCAAGTATCCAGCTTGCTACAGTTCTGCATGGATCCGGAAAAAATCATTGGCGATCAAGCCACTGAATTTGATCCGCTCGAAGTCACTGATCAGAGCGCTACAACTGAAACTGAAAATAACACGAACGTCATTCACGGAGGGCCTCAACCTGCGAATCCGGCGACGGGAAACTCAGCACCAAAAACGCCCGACACCGAAACAGGGGTATCCATCGTTCCTCCACTCCCAACTGATCGCGAGGCACATACCAACATCTTCACCGATGACAAGCATGACGCCGTAGCCCTCGAGCCTGCTGCTCCGGTCTCTGAACCGGAACATCAGGAACCTGTCCAGCCGTTCATTTTCTAACCCACAAAAAAGCCCCGATCCGTATGGACCGGGGCTTCTTCATTTCCGGGGATACCGCGGCGGACAACGTTACTCGGTGAAGTTGTTGCCAGGCACTTCCACTTCGGCTTTAGCCATCAGGTAACGCTTGGATTCGCGCTCATACAACGAGACAAGGGTTATCCGCACGTTAATCGGGGTTTGTTCCCATTCTTCAGAGCTTGGTGCATATCCAGCCCACTGGGGGTCTTCTTGCATCTTCCTGATCGAGAGCCACAGCTGCTCGTTGAGATCTTTGGAGTTAAAAAAATCTTCAGCAGTGAAGTGCTCGGCGAGTAGGTAGACCTGGATAAGAGGAAGCCCCAAAAACTCAGCAATTTTTTGCAGCTTCTCTTTGCCCAGTGATTTGATCTGGCGGTTGCCATTCGCAAGGGAGTTCCAGTAGATCTGAGTTACACCCACGATATCGGCAATAGCGCGATCTTGAAGGCCACGTTCAATAATGGCCTTTTTGATCATCTTAATCAGACGATGGCCTTCTATTTTATTCCGGTCACGTGGCGACGATTCATCTGTGGATGCCAGGTTTGAATCCACCGGCGCATGAGCCTCAAGGTGCGGTTGTGCCTGCGCGGAAGCTGATGCTGAAATTCTCTGCCGGCTAGATTTAGGTTCAGTCGTAGCGGACGCCGGCGGAACAGTCGCGTCAGGTGCGGCTGCTGGGGTAGGGGACGGTTGTTTAGTAGCGGCAGTCGATCGCGCTCTAGAGGCGGGCTTCGCAGTCCCCGATGGCGCTTTTGGTGCAGAAGCCTTTGCTTTACTTGCAGCACTTGCAGCCGCTGGTTTCTTTGCTGTGGTGCGAGTCTTGCTCTGCGGCTTCTTCGATTCAGTCGCAGGCGCACCTGCTTTATTTGCTGAAGCGCGAGACTGCCCTTGCGTAGAGCCACTTGGTTTCTTGTCGCTAGGTTTTGTCATGGTTACGGCTCCAGGTTGTTCGCGTGGGGTCGAAGAAGAAGGCGCCCCCTTGTATGATTAAATAAAGCAGGGAAATGCCATTATCTGTGAAATTAATTCTACACAGTTAACAACAAGATTCAATCTCTTGTTCATGTGGAACAAGAGGGTAATCGCCCCGTTTTTTGGTCTCTAAATTTGAGCTGCATTGGGCCATATGCGGGCCCTATTGGTTGTGGTTTGTCTACAACCTTGGCTCGAATCCGAGCATAGAGCCCGGCCCGCGCCAACAAGTTCCCAACACTCTTCACTTACCAACCTTCATCACCACCGAGGCGCCCCCCAGCCAGGTAGGCATCCGAACCATCGATTAGTCACCCGCAAGCATTCGAATCGTATGCCTGTGTATCGATCCAAATGCCGCCCCCGCACCTAAAGCATGAAAAGTCGACTAGTTGTATTATTGCTACGTGTTGAGTATCCTCAGGACCACCAACTCCAGCAAAAAAGAGGTTCCTCATGCTCCCCCAGGACGCAAAGCGCAATCCGGATTCCTATTCGTATCCAAACGGGATGCTCAACTCAGGCTATATCGCCGGCGTCCTGCGGAATAACGATCCTGTAAAAGGGATTTGCTACATCCAGCAGACCCGCAGTGAAAACCACATGCTTCCGATCCATTACGACCCGAAAAAGTCGCCGATTCCACGCGAAATCAAAGAATGGGATCTGATCATGGCGTTCGTACACACCGAAGGCGCTGTGGAGGGTGAAGATCGAATTGCCAGGCTCAAAAGCATCCGCTTTGAAGCCCCAAACTTCATGCACCTGGGCCCGCGATTCAGGGATGACTTTATGAAGAAGTGGGGCGCCGCGGTTCATGCCGCAGCCATTGATTCCGGCACCCCGAAATCCGTCGAAGAATTGCAATCGATGCCAAGCGACGACAACGATGCTCGCCGGGATTCGTTTGACTGGAAAGCAATGGAATTGAACAAGAACGCCTCGAACCAGATTCGCATCGCAGGCTTCATTCAAGCGAAGTCGCTTGAGCGCAATCGCAGGCATCCGGTTGAAGGAACTCCGATCAATGATCGACTAGTAGTTCTGATCCGGCAGAGCAAGGATTCCGATCAGTCGATCCCGGTGCGCTGGTACGGTCGTAACCTCCAACCTCTGGCCGAGAAACTGGCCCGTGGTATGCCCATCGTTGTCTCGGGTGAGTTCCGTATCGACGTAAAGGCACTTTCGCTGCCGGATCCTGAGACTCAAATCGCCCCTGTCTCGAAGATCCCTTTCATTCAAGCGAAAGACATGCCTGCACCGGTCTCCCCTGATTCAGGACATATCAAAATCGTCCCAGGCTGGGCGGCAGAACTCTTCAAAAGCCACGGTAGCGGGCAAACAGAAAAACCTGCTACCGAAGATCGAACTGCTCTGTTTGACGCTGCCTTTGTTCCACAAGAAGGCGGCGTGGTCGAACAACCAAGTTCGTAAATAATCGGCAACGCCATACAAATAAAAAAAGCCATCGAGGTCCTTGACCGCTGTCGATGGCTTTTTCCGTTCTGAAGCTGTGATAACTCACTCCAGCACGAGAACGCGCTTGGCAGTTGGCTTCACCTCTAGAAAACAGAAGGCATGGGCAGCAATGGGCAAGATACTCATCATCACTGAAAAATCGACTGTGGCAGTCACCATCGCCAAAGCGATCGGCGGGTTCAGCAAGGTTGAAAACTGGCTCGAGAGTGACGACGCCATCCTTGCTCCCGCTGCCGGGCATTTGGTTGAGATCCACTCAGAGGAGATGGCGAAGGCCGGCAGGGATATCATCAACCTGCCGGTGATTCCGGAACAATTCGAACTAAGGGTCATTGAGGAAAAGAAAAAATTCTACCAGGTGCTCGATCGCCTCATGCGCCGCCCGGATGTTAACGCTATCGCCAACGCCTGTGACGCCGGTCGAGAAGGGGAATTGATTTTCCGGTTGATTTACAAAAGGGCCGGCTGCACGAAGCCAATGCTGCGCCTTTGGATGACCTCGACCACAGACGAGGCCATCAAATCTGCCTATGCAGGAATGCGTCCTGGCTCGGACTACGACAACCTCGCGGAAGCTGCTGAGATTCGCAGCGAGGGTGATTTTATTGTCGGGATCAATGCTTCCCGTGGCATTACCCGCCTCTACGAACGACAAACAGCAAAAGCTGAGACTTTCCCACTGGGCCGGGTTCAGACTCCGACGCTCTCATTGGTCTGTGAACTGGAGCTCAGTATTCTTACTTTCCGCCCTGTGCCTTACTGGGAAGTACACGCTACATTCGGTGTTGGCGCCGGCGACTATGTCGGTAAATGGCAGGCACCTATAGCGGTTGACGGATCACGCGAACAGAAGGACATCCACCCACACCGGATTCTGAATCGTGCAATAGCAGACGCCATAATTGCCAAATGCTCTGGTGCGGTGCCGACCAGTGTTGAAGAGGAAGTCAAACCAGCACAAAAGGGCGCCGGCAAGCTGTACGACTTGACCGGTCTTCAGCGTGAAGCGAACCGCAAGTTTGGCTTCTCTGCTGCTTACACCCTGGAGCTCGCTCAGAAGCTCTATCTCGATCTGGGCCTGACCACCTACCCGAGGACTGACTCCGCCTACCTGCCGGATGACTTCGTTGGTGAAGCAAAAAAACTCATGGGCGCGTTCGGCGGCACTTTATACGAAGTTCACGCCCAGCGCGTTCTTGATTCGGGATGGGTTAAGCCGAACAAAAAAATCTTCGACTCGAAAAAAGTGTCTGATCACTACGCGATCGTGCCCACCGGCAAGCGGGCTGGAGAGCTCACCCAAGACCTACAAACGATTTACGACATGATCGTGCGTCGATTCCTCGCCGTCTTCCACCCGCCGGCTGAGTACTCAGTTACCGTGCGACTTACGACTGTTGAAAATGAAGTGTTTCGCACAACGGGCCGCGTGTTGGTTTCGCCAGGCTGGATGCAAGTTTACGGACCGGGTGCCGCGGACGCCGACGATTCAGAAGACCGCGACGCTGATGCTGACGACAAAAAAGAGTTAGTCCCTTACGTGAAGGGCGAGCCAGTCAACGCCATCGGCGTCGACTTGAAGATGCTTAAAACAAAGCCACCTCAGCGGTACACCGAGGATACTCTGCTCGGTGCCATGGAAACAGCAGGGCGCCTTATCGACGATGAGGAGCAGCGAGAGGCAATGAAGGATCGCGGTCTCGGCACGCCTGTCACACGCTCAGCAATGATCGAATCGCTATTGGCGGCGAAGGATGGATCTAACCGCAAGAAAGATCCTTACATGTTGCGTGACAAAAAGTATCTCGCGCCCAGTGCCAAGGGGATGACGGTCTACCGGTTTCTGGTGGAGAACAATATCCACGCACTGACCTCCCCGATACTCACCGGTGAGTGGGAACAGAAACTGCGATTGATGGAGAAGGGCCAATACAGTCGGAGCACCTTCAAACATGAACTGTCTGAGCTAACAACTCAGATTCTTGAAACCATCAAAGAAAAGTATGCTGGCATCACTGTAAAGGTGCTGAAGGCGCCTTGCCCGAAGTGCGGTGGGGCAGTAGAGATCCAGGCCAAGACGTTCGCATGCGCTGAGAAATGCGGCTTTTCGATCTGGCGTGAAATTGCCAAGCGCATTCTCAAGGTGTCCGAAGCTGAAACCCTGCTTTCTGAAAAGCTGGTGCTAGGCCTGAAGGGGTTTGTCAGTTCGAGTTCAGGGAAAAAATTTGAAGCGGGCCTGCGGCTGATGGATGAAGGGAAGTTGGAGTTTTACTTCGACCCAACCGCCAATACCAAAGACTCGAAGGGCAACGTTGTGACATGCCCGAAATGTCAGGGCCCAATGCGGAGGATCAAAACCGATAAAGGGCACTTCTGGGGATGCTCAGACAGGGATGTGTGCAAACATTCCATGAACGACCGTAACGGGGATCCAGTAGAGCGTCCAAAGGCACATGAATGCCCAGAATGCGGAAAGCCCATGTACTTACGAAACGCTGATAAATCGCCGTTTTGGGGATGCAGTGGTTTCGTTAAAGGCGGCGGCGGATGTAACAACACCCTGAAGGACAATAACGGGACACCTGTACCGAAGTCTTCACCGCTCCCAGCGCCCACGCCGGCGCCAACATCCGTTGTCCAACAGCCAGAACAAGTTACCAAACCCCAGCTGGCGGACTCAGAGGTGTTCCTGTGAACGCAAACAACCGAGTGATCCGAGCGGCCTTCCTTGTATTTGGCTTTTGGTGGCTGGTATTCACCTTGATGGAGTTCGGCGGCCAGCCTCTTGAGGTGCTGGAAAACTGGCAATACGTTGGGAGCACGGTGTCACGTTGGGTGCTGGGCGTCGTCGCCGGTCTGATCATTGGTGTTTGGTACATCTGGTTCGGCCGAGTGACCGCGATGAACCGATTGTTCAAGGGAAAGTTGGGCAATCGTAGCAATGGTGCACGCTCGACGTTGGGGGATGTGCCCATGCCATCCAGGACACCAAAGCGGGTCGACAGCCCGTCCAAAAGACTCCCTATTAAAAGTCAGCTAGTGAAGACATGGGTTGCAGCCAACGAAAAAAAATTCCCACACCACGTAAAATTCTTTTGGGCAATCTGGGACACCTATTCGGCGCATCAACTCTTTCCAGCTTCGCACCGAAAAGGTGGCCATGGTAATCGGCGGCTGTGGGAGCACTGCCTGGCGGTCGCTGATACGGCCCTTGCTGATGCCGGTACCTATGTATTTGATGGGGTCTACGTAAAGGCTCGGGGCAAACCCAAGTTTAAAATCATCGATCTCAAAAACAAGGAATTTCGGTTCGACGCACATGACCCGCTGATCCCACTGTTGGCTCTCGCACATGACATTGGCAAGCTCGAGGCTTATATCCTCGAGCCAGATGGGTCAGTCAAAACCAAGGAGGAGGGTAGCGCCCTTACCCCGCAGGATGACAATCGTATCTCTCATGACTCATTGGGCGCCCGCATTCTGGCGCGGTTTCCTGAATATTGGGATCTACCTGGGCGTGACAGACAAGCTATCAACCTGGTCATCGGTCACTATCATCACCCGAGTCAATTCCCCGTCGATCGCAACGGGCTGAGCCTAGATGACCGAATGACTGCGCTGATGGAGTTTTTGATTCAGGTCGACAAGAAGACCGGGATGGCTGAGTCAAACATCACAGACAGTTTGAATGAGCAAGAGATCACCGAGGAAGAGTCGAGCTCGATCTACCACAGTTTCGTCAGCATCATCACCGAATTCGGCCGTGTAAACGGCACTGGTGACAAAGCCCGAGACTCCACGCTGAAAATTGCCCAAAAGCATGATGGTCTGATCGTGGTGAAAGAAAAGGACCTCCGCATGCTCATCCTCGCCAAGATGGGCTGGTCCTTGGACGAAGGCGATGGCCGCTACCGAGTCACGCTCAATTTGATGTCGACACTGCAAGAGAAGGGTGTCCTGCACTCGACCCACAACAATGCGGACATGAGCAGATTCCTTCCGATGTTTTCGGTATCCTTCAGAGACCCGCAGACAGGTGCGCATCAGACGACGTGGGAGCCCGTAATCATCATTCGTCCTGTGTCGACAACACCTGAGTTGTCAGGCCTGGCCGGGTTAGCGAATCTGGGTTCGAAACTGGACGTGGAACGCCCACTCTTTACTCACAATCTTGGGATTCAAGAGGTCGACGGCCTCCGGTCGCTGATCGCGCTCGGCTTTGGAAGCGACGTTGCCGCCAAGGCGAATATCGCAGGCAAACAAGCGAAAGTACTGAACACTGCGCCACCTGAAGCGGTACAGATTCCGCAGCCACAGAATGTCCCAATTGTCCCTTCGCCGGCGGATGCAGCACCAGGCCCAAATCCCATTGATGTATCTGTTGACGCTGGGGCCACCACACCAGTCAATCAAACCGTAGAGGCAACTCCCCAGCCCTCGGTAACTGGAAAGCCTTTATTGCATCTGGTGGAAACAACGCCTCCCACCAACATCGTTAACAGCGAGCCGCCATCGGAGCCGTTTGAAACCACGACTGAAGAAGATATGCAGCCGGATGAACTGCAATTGGAAATGGCGGGGGCGCTTGAGCAAGCTTCGGCCGATAACGACGATGATGAATTTATGGCGTTCGTCGGAGAATCCTTATCCGACGATGACAGTTTCGGAGATGGGTTCGCCGACTTTGACGAGGAGCTGGCCAGCCCTCAGCTTGAATCAACCATAAAACCTGAAACAGTACCGGCTATTCCTGAAGAACAGCAGCTCGAACCAGATGAATCACAGTCCTTGATCAGTCAGGACCTGGCAACTTCAGCTCCGGTGGCTGTAGCGATACCCGATCCAGATGCACAACCTTCCAGACGTAAGCTAAGCCCGGCGGCAGAGGCCGCTGCGTTGAAGGCTCTCGGTGATGCCACCCCGGACTTCACTGCTTTCGTGCAGCCACGAAAAAAGAAGAAATCGGTCTTGAACAACATGGCCCGCATTCGCGACGCTGTCGCACGTCAAGTGATACCTGTGTGCGGTAGCAGGGATGGGTTCGAGTATTTGCTGGAAGCGGACATTGTTGCCTTTGACGCTGATATGGACCTTAAAGCCCTAATCAAAGCAGAGAAACTGCCCACTGTGACGCCTAAGCCGGGTTACACGATGATCGGATTTCCGATCGTGACTGAACGGTTGAGCCAAGACTGGTAAAGCGAGCGATCGGATCTCCCTGGCCAGCGCGATGCAGGCCGGGGAATATGCACAGTGGATTGAGCCAGGCTTAGGCCCCCTCAAAATCGCAACTCACCCCTTGTCCTCAGGTGGAGTCGGTAGCTCCTCTACCAGTTGCTCTGGCGCAATAACTCTGGCTTTGACGCTTTCGAGCAGGGTAGTTTGAAGTTTGTCATTCTGCTCTCTGAGTTGCGTGATCTGCCGCTCAAGTTTCTCTTCATTTTTCTCCATCGCCTCAAGCCTACCCCGGAGCTGAGCAGCTTCATCGCGTGCAGTGGAACGTAACTGTCGAAGCTGATCCTTCTCATTCCTCTCACGCTCAAGCTCTTTGGTCAGCTTGTCAGTTTTAGCTTTCTCTTCATCGCGAACCCTGGCTGTTTCGCGCATCAAGAAGTCTTGTGTCTTGACCAGTTCAACCTGGTGGCTTTCAGCCAAGGTGGTCAGCTCCCGCTGGGAGCTCGAACGAAGATCCGTCAACTGCTGCTGCAAGCCATCCATGAGCCCTTGGAGGCGCTGCTGTTCCTGAATATTGTGCGCATGCTGAGCAGCGGCTTTTTCTGTCTGATCCTTCAGCTCAACCGCCAACCCTTTACGCTCAGCCTCGTTGGCCTGTAGCTGTTCAGTGAGGTTGAGTTTGTCGGCCCGCAGGCCTTCAATCTCACGCGTTTGACCGTCGAACCGCTCAATGGCCGCCTGTTCATTCGCCTGGGCAGTTTTCATTGCAGCCACCGCGTCGTCTGCCTGAGTCTGGAGCTGCTTGCGCTCAAGCTCATGCCCGGAAGCGGCTGCATCCAGAGCGACGTCCCAGATTTTATCGAAACTCGTGCAGACCTCATCCGGAATGCCGGGCCGGCGCAGCCGCGCACTCATGAGCGGACCAGCCTTCACCCAGAACTTCTTGATCTCATCATTGACCAGATTGGGTGATGCGGTGATGCCGTGCTCGGCCGCAATCAACTCGCGAATGGTTGTCTGCCGGACTTCCTCGCCATTCGCGAGCAAGCGGGCGGCATAGTCATGAACCCATTGGCGGGTGCTCTTGAGTTGGGCGCTGCTGGACTGAGTGGACATGGTTTCTGGACCAGTGGTTGAGGTGAATTTTCGTAAAAACGCTACTATTTCAGATAGATGATTATGTATTGAAATCGATAGGATTTGTATTATTTTGTAAAAGATTCGTGAATACTGTTTGTTATCACGAATTTTTATAAAGAGAGGTCTCTGAGGGGGTCTCAACGAGTAGCTGGCTGTTGATGGGAATGGGTTGCCGTTCTGTCAAAACCCTTTAGAATCGGGTTTTTACTTCAAAAGACTTGCGCTGTGGATCAAGCCAAATCACGCAAGGTGGAAAAGGGTTCACCATTCTTGCGCCCGCCGACGCTGTCTCGAGCGGCCTTCAAAGCGTTGATTGACCAACGTGGCTGGCGAATGGCAGACGTGGCGTGCCGCTGGTCAATCCGCCCCGAGCACTTGAGCCGGATTGCCGCGGATGAAGACCGCGACCTGAAATGGGATGACCTGGTGCGCTCGCTGCCGACATTGAGCGCCTTCGAGCGGTCGTGTGTGACCGCGGCTAGGCTTTCCCTCATTCCGCCGAAACCCCGACGGCGCAAAGGCCAGCATATTGGCGAAGCGGTCCAATCAGTAGAAGCTGAGGCCGCCGGCGCCGCCGTGCAACCGGATCCACCGTTCAAGTGGGAGCATGGCGACGAGGAGGATGAGGATGAGGCGTTCGTGCCAGGCGTAGACGGCTTTCGCTACCGCAGCTATCTGTCGCGGGGCTCAGAGCTGGTGGTCGTGCAGGAGATCGATGGCTTTGCCCGCGAGCATGCCATCCTGGTCGTAACCGCTACCCGGGTCGGCGTCGACCCCGCCGGTGGAGCACAGGAAGAATACCAATGTGAGTCAGCGACAGGTGATCAACGGTGGTTTGCGCCGGATCAGATTGACGATTGGCTGGTGTCCAACGGAAAAATGCGGGATCTACGATGAGCTCACGAACAAGCTTGCCCACCCGCCTGGATTTCCAGGCCAACACCGAGATCACCTTACTCGACGCATACGCGATGGTGGAACCAGGTGAAACTCCCGACCTGATCCAGGCCAACAGCGACATCGAGGCGGCAGCCATCTGGCTGACAACCACCGCCACCAATTTCAAAACTCGCCGGGTCATGCGCAAGGAGGTAGAACGCTTCATCTTGTGGGCGCTGCATACCCGCGGCAAGCAGCTGTCACAGATCAACGTCATGGACGTGAGTGACTATGCCGCGTTCCTGGCAGATCCCCAGCCCCGTGAGGTGTGGGTCAGTGAGACCAAATATCCGCGTCATCATGAGCAGTGGCGACCATTCGCCGGCCCCTTGAGTTTGAGCTCACAGCGTTATGCCCTGGTGCAAATTGGCAGCATGTACACGTGGATGGTCAAAGGGGGGAGACTCAAAGGTAATCCCGTCGCGTTGGTTCGAAAACCAGAAGCACCGCATGACAATACGATCAAGCGCTTGCTGTCAGAAGAAGGCATTGCCCTCGCCTTTGAAGCGATCAGCCTGACCAAGAGTCCGCGCAAGCGAGCGCGGGATCACTTCATGCTCAGTTTGTTTTACCTGACCGGTGTGCGCACCTTCGAAGGCACCACGTCGAACATGAGCAGCATCCATCGTGCGGCCAGCGGAACCTGGTGGCTGACAGTCCTCGGCAAGCGCAACAAAATCCGGGACGTGCCCATCTCTGACGAGCTGTACCAGGATCTGCAAAAATATAGAGAGGCCTTCGGTTTGCCGCGGGACATCCCAGCGAAAGACGCAACCCCCCTCCTCCTGGCTGCCAACTCCAAACTCAAACGGGCCCACACCAGCACAGTGCTCAAAGCCATCATCGAAATCATGACCCGGGCGGCAGATCTGGCCATACAACGCGAGCAGTTTGACCTGGCCGATCGGCTATCAGAAGCAACGACGCACTGGCTCCGTCACTCCTGTTTCAGCCATCTGGCCAAGGCCACAGGCGACTTGGTGATGATCAAGTCCTTGGCTGGCCACAGCAAGATGGAAACCACCAGCCGTTATCTCCACACGGAAAACGATGAGCTTCATGCAGGCGTTGTCCAAACCCTGAGCACCCCGCGCCTCAAGTAATTCATTTTCGGTACAGATGTCCAAATTCTACGGCTCCGTTACAGCGGAGCCGCCACCATCCCTCGAGCGCCGGCCCACCTTCTATTCGTTAGCCCTGTGGTTTGCCTTTTCGCGCCACTTTGTTTCGGCGCTTGACTGGCTGGAACTGCGGACCTCAATTCGTTCTCCGCGGAAATCCGCATAGGCTCGGAATGTCTTCCCGTCTTTCACGATCCAACCTTCGGCCAGCTCATCGTCAATCATGGCTGAAAACCTTATCGCCGCGCTCATCCCACCCGCCTCATATGTCAATGATGCTTCCAGATTGACGTCACGACACCGTTCAATGCGAATTTCCTGTGGCTTGCTTTCAGACTTGAGGACGCGTGGGCTCGCCTGACGGGCTGGTAACAAGCCGAGTCTTGCGAGTGCCCGCCTAGCCGAAACAGTTTCCCCCCGCTTACAAGCCGCTTGGTTGCCCGGGAGATCGATATCCTTAATAGCTGGTACAGATTTGTTTTGCTTGCATCGGGTATACGAATAAAAAAATCGATTCCATACGGTCTTAAACGTGAATTTGCCATTTACCTATATAGAGCTAAAGTCAGTTTGTCGGTTTCTATGCGGTGATTCCTCCTTTTTGGCTTGTGCAACCCCTTTTTCCGGTACAGAATGGCCAAAATCACCCTTTTCTTTCGCTGGTGCCCTACATGAACGCAGCAACAGAACATCTTGACCAATACACGTTCACCGATTTCACCACTCTGCGATACAGCCCTAAGTTTGTGGCTGAAAGCTTGCAGATAAGCACCCAAACCCTCAAAGCGATCGAGAAGGACAATGACCTAATCATTGATCGTATCCGCGGCCCAGTCGGAGTGCGAAGCTACTCTCTGGCAGATATGTTTCGTATCGCGGCAATTCGACGACAGAACGGCAACACCAAAGGTCTCGGTCGCCCGGTAACTTTCAGTACCTACGTTCAAAAAGGTGGCACAGCTAAAACCACGACTACTTGCAACACAGGGATTCTGTCAGCACTGGCTGGCTATAAGACGCTGATTATCGACAACGATCCCCAAGCTGACGTATCCAGCATGCTGGGCTATGACCCAGACCAAACGCCTGAAGAACTCGCCGAACTTGGTCTACCAGTTGATCGGGCAGTAGAAGGTCACTTGGGTAACCTGATGCGCCTAGGATCGACCTTCACGCCGATGGATCTTGACCAGGTAATCAAGAAGCCTTTTGGCGAGGATGGCCCGCATCTGATTCCAGCTTTTGATTCTCTTGATGATATGGACGTCGTCCTTCGAAATGCGCAAGGTGCCGACTTCCGCTACTCGCTATTCATTGAGCGTGCCCGCCAGGGGAAGATTCCCCACTGCGACCTATCGAGCTACGACGTCATCGTCATGGACAATGCACCCTCGGGCACCATGCTTTCGCGTAACAGCCTCGCAGCGGCAGATTTCCTGTTGTGCCCGATTCGAATGGACAAGTTTTCTTTCCGCGCTCTGTCCCGGCTTGCATTCAAGATCAATGACATGGGTGCTGATTTTGGTCGGGCGCCCGAAATCATTGCCATACCTACAATGTTCATCCGTAACCGGCCTCGGATTCAGGCCAATTTGGCTAGGCTGTCGTCTCTCTTCCCGGGTAAAGTTACCGAACAACAACTTATCCAATCTGAGGACTACACAAAAAGCCTCGAGGACGGCATCCCGCTTGCTCTCTGGAAGCAGGGCTCCGAAAACTCCCTCGGTGCCTTCCGTAAAGTTTTTGACGAAATCATGCAGCGTGCTAAGGCCGTACTGGAGAAATCCAAATGAGGAGAACGAGTCCGATCGGCAGCCCCACAGTCATACCAGCTGAGGGCGGCAGTATTCAGGGCGTTTCAGTCCCCAAAGTTATGCCAGAAGCAAACCTGAAACCGATGGAACAGGTTCTTCGGGAAATGGGTTTGGGTGAAGATCCGGTAGCGGAAACGTCGTCATCTTTGAACGGTCTGATTGAATCCGATACACGTCACTTTGAGCCAGGTCCCTCAGATGTTGTGCTGGCGGGTGAGAAGCTGCCCGGCGAAGTGATGTTTCTGCCGATGTCGAAGATTCGTAAAGGGAAGTATCAGCCCCGTCGAGTTTTTGATCAGGAGAAGCTTGCCCTACTCGCCAACACAATCGAAGACAACGGCGGACTAAACAACGCCATCGTTGTCCGACCTCTGCCTGATGGTAACTTCGAGCTGATTGCCGGCGAGCGTCGCTTCATGGCGCACGAGCTGTTGCGCAGAAACAATATCTACGCACTTATCCGCAATCTCTCGGACGAAGAAGCGGCCGTGCTGTCGGTGGCGGACAACGACGCTCGTGAGGACCTGACGGATTTCGAGCGCGGCGTAAGCTACAAGCTGCTGCTTGACGATAAGATCGTTCAGAACCAGACAGAGCTTTCCCGACGCGTTGGCCGAAGCATGGCCACTATTAGCCGGTGTCTTGCATACTTCAAGTTGCCCGCACCAGTAATCGAAATGCTTGAGGAGAATCCTGAGCTTATTGGCAACAGGGTGGTGGCGGACCTGGTCGCGCTGTCAGATCAAGGCCATCGAGAAACGGTCATCGCTGCCGCTTCGAGGATCCGCGACGGTTCCTCCCAGGACAGCTCTATTAACTGGGCAAAAAGCGAGGTTCGGAAAAAAGCCAGCCCTCATACCCCATCACCTCCCAAACACATCGCCTACAAAGAGCGCACGCAGCTCGATGCTCGTATTGACGGCCGGAAGGTGATTCTTACTCCACCGAAAGGCGTGAATCCTGAAGACGTCTTGAAGTACTTGGAAGAAATGCTCAAAGATAAGTCGTAGTACAGCGCACTAATCAAAATCGCCACTGGAGACAGTGGCGTGATTTTGCTTCAGCCCCCTCCCCGCTTTATTCCTCACTCCCTCCTCTGGTGTGTCCTCGCTTTTAAACACGGATCCCCCCCTGGCACTACCCTAGTGATCACATAGAGCGTCCTCACTCGAATCAGTTCTATAAACTCCGTGCGTCAGCTACGCATCAGCCGGTATCGTGAACTCAACTAAACCATTGGGCATCTGGATCAGCCATGCACAATTACCCAGCAGAATCGCTCGATATACAAGCGCGCCTACATAGCTTAGGCCTGATGCCATCTCACTTGATGCTGATAGGAGGGTTCGTCGTGGTGTACGGCCTCTTCGAAACGACTCTTGAGCGTGCACTCTGGTCGCTATCTGAGTCGGATGTCGCTGGGACTCGACCCTTTACTGAAAAGATGAAAACGGAAGATCAGTTCAAGATGCTAGCTGGCGGCAACCCGCATCTCAGCGATAGATGTAACGCTGTTTTGAAAGTAGCTGCAAAAGCTGCTGAGGATCTGAACGACTATCGAAACAGTCTGGTTCATGGGTACCTACTCGCTCTGGGTGGTACGCCCATGTTTATGAAAAACCCCAGGTGGCATGACGTCAAGCGGAACAAACCCGTTGGCGATGCTTACATAGATGAGCCCTTTCAAGATCTAGTGCTCGTTGCCGCCTGGACACTTTTCAAAGTCGTGCAACTTGCAGAAAAAGCACCCATAGACCCTTCCGCAGCACTTGCTATTGAGAACCTCTCTGATGACGTTAACCGGGCAAGCAGCTATGCCAACGAAACACGTTATCTGTGCCAGCTTCTCAATTCAGAAAAGTACTGAGGCATGAACTCGACCACTAACTGATTCCACCTGAGCCCAAAGTTTCAGCAATACCTTATGGCGTGTTTTCTGCTCACACGTACTGACTGCTGTCTTCCCAACCTATTGATTTTACACCGAGTTTTTGGTGATCTGATTTTTCACTGTGAAAATCGTGTGGGTTTTCACAGTGAAAATTCTCATTGCCGATTTTCACAGTGAAAAATTGGGCACTCAGCATTCACAAATCGAACGCTGTTCACGATAGACAGGTGACGATACCCAAGATTGTATTCGTGTTCCGCTGCTGCGACGCTAACCCTGCTTAGGAAGGGCTCTTTCCTTAGTCAGCGCAGTACATCCTGAGCACTGAGCGCTGAGCGCTGAGCACTGTGCAGTGCACACTGCACACTGCACAATGCACAATGCACAATGCACAATGCTGACTGCCCAGTGCACGATGCGCAGCCCTCGCCCAATACCCTAAGCTCGAAGACCTAGCTATGCGCTCAATCCTCGGCGCGACCAAGATACGTCAAACCACATCATCAAACACCCCGCCGCTCAACCCTTCTGCTTTCAGCAAAAATCGAAGCTCGCCTTTTGCCGAAATCATATTTGGCGATCTGCTCGATTTCACAGTGAAAATTTACCCCTTCCATTTTTCACTGTGAAAACCTGTTTCTTAGTAAGGTCGTCAATCCAGTTTTCACCGTGAAAAACACCAGCGTATTCCAATGGCGAAATCCGCTATCAGTTTTCATTTCCAGGAATATCACCCACTGCGCCAAAGCGAAATTTTCACTGTGAAAATCCACAATCTTGATCAGCGCGGGTTTACCCCAATACGTTATCTGCACGCCGCGCTCTTGAGCGATCTGCTCTCAACGTTTTCCTTCGCTCAGCCCCTGGCCTTTTTCACTGTGAAAACCTTTGGGTAGCGAACGGGGTACGCACGATAAGTCGACGTTTTCACGGTGAAAAGTTCGCCAATTCAAGGGGCACATTGTTTCCCCAGGTAGGCCCACTTTCTAACTGGCATAACGAGGCGATTTGGGGATAACTTTTTTCACAGTGAAAATCTAGCCAGGTTGCGTTCGCGGTCCCAGTGGAAGGATGTGATCGGCTGTCGCCGATATCAATAAGAAGGATGCATATGTCCGCGGATGCCGAAGTGGGGTACCTGGAGCCACCATTCCGGGTTTCACTGTGAAAAATTCAGTCTTCTGCATTTAGGCAAAAACGCGTTAACGATAGGTGCGCAGGGATAGGTTTTGGATTTGGAATCGTAGCGCATACCATGATTCATGCTTTAGATTCACACATGATATCTCTACGCGTTATAGACGGATTACAATGCCATGTGATTCATACCGAGTTACACCCAACGGCTCAAAATGAGTCACCTCAAATACGTCGGAGATCCACATGACTACTATCGCACTGCTTCTCAATGAAGGCTCAGGCACCATTTTCGCTAACGCTGATCGGACCTCTGACCGTGCACCGATCATGGTTGGTTATGTCGAATTCACACAGAACAAGGAGAAGAATCAAAAGCTCAAGCTCGACGTAGCTGTCTGGTTGAAACAAAAGACCAATTCTGAGGAGAAGTTTTACTCACTCTCGATCGGAGGCATAAACGCCAGCCTGTTTAAAGAGAGCGAAAAAGTGGGGGATGGCCCTGACTACGCCGGTAGTTTCGGTTTCAACCATGAAATGCGCATCGCGGGCTGGAAGAAACCGGGCGTCAACGGCGCCAAGGATTACATCAGCCTTTCTATTACACCGAAGATAAAGAGTGCCTCCCAGCCAGACTCCCAACAAACCCCGGCATCAACGCAGGCCGCTTCACAAGGTCAGGCAAATCAACAAGGTCAAGGGCACGATGATCAGTCCACGCCCCTTGTTCAAACTGGTACACCTGGATTCGTATTCTAGGAACCGTTTAACCCCCCAAGCCTTGCACGTACGTGCAGGGCTTTTTTTTTGGCTGAATTATGATCGTGAAAAGACCCTGCCATCTGAATGGCCGTCTGATTCACTGAGCGATCGTATCGAAATGCAGGACCTGGTTACCGGCTCCAATGAACGCGCATCGGGAATCGCGAAGGATGCCCTCTGGTCGATCCTTTCTTTTGAACAGGGGGCACGGCGCTGGTTATTCAACACATGAGCAGCGCCTTGGCCAAGCAATAAAAAGAAGCAGGCTGGCACCGGAGGCGTGCGATTTTCACAGTCATGCCTCGTAGCAATGGATTCCAAATGTGCCATGGCTAGATGAGGTCATTTGATAACTGTCAAATGATGCAGATTGATCAAGATCCCCTCAATACAGAGGACACATCATCAATTGTGCCATCGTTAGATCGCAAAAGGTCGGGATACTGCCCGAGTTGTGCCACTGCTAGGGATCGTAAGCTACATACAGGCTCCAGAGATGTGCCACCGTTAGTGTTTATAGCCAGAAACGATTACAAGCCCTTTTCACTGTGAAAACTCAACGAGAGGTGCCTGATCGCTGCGATGACCAGGGTCGTCTCAGTATCGTTTGTAGGGACTGCTGAGGGTCGCTGGGGGTTAAACGTCACTCGCCCCGCCTAATGTGCCATGAATAGTGGCAATAGAGAGGTGCTACCCCATTGATCTACCTAACAAAACCCAAATGTGCCACGGTTAGAGCATTGCTAAAGTAAAACGCCAGAAATAGCTGCCGGAGGTTCCACCGATCGAGCTGAAATGTGCCATGGTTAGAAACGCGAGTGTGGAAATGGTTTGCGCTACTAGGCCTAGAGGCCTTTAAAGACGTGGTGTTCGGGAGATGTGCCATGACTAGTGAAAAGCATCACTAAGGGCGGCACGATAATCCGTTGTATCTGACACTGGCACAATTCGGCTCTAACAGCGGCACATCACCCTAAGCCTGGCACTCTGCAACTCTACCGAGGGCACAAATGACAAGAGCGCTGGCACTGTTGGCCCTAACAGTGGCACACAAAAAGGGCTGAAGGCCTTATAAACCGGGGCTTTAGGGGGGGCACTAACAAAGCTTCTAAAAAGCAGTAAAAACAAAACAAGCTGTTGTTTGTTTTTTTGATCTGACCTAGCTGCAAGTCAAAAGCGAAAAACACAGAAAGGGGCGACGCACTAACGGTGGCACAATTTGACCCTGAGAATGGCACCGAGAAATGATTGACCCAGTCGGAAACGTTCGAGTAATGTGCCACATCAGTTCACCAATGGCACATTTGAGATGGATACCCCCTCAACACGATCAGCAACAAAACGGAAGTCAGTTACGTCTGGCGATGTTGATAAAAATCCCGTGAAGCGTAAACGTGCACCCAAGATCGTTGTTGTTCGGGAAATTGAACCCTCAAAAGCTGTTGAGCTGAAAAAGGCTGTGGAAGCCCAGGCGATGCGAAACGTCTCGACAACTAGCGATCTTACGTTCCTGCAACGCAAGCTTTACAACACGCTAACTCAATTCGCTCAACAAAGACCAGCAACGGAAATGGTTCACGATATCCCAATCAAGCTGGTTGAGGAATATGTGGGTCATACGACATCGAACAGCAGAGACCACCTGAAGAAAGTGCTTAGGGGAATGACTCAGGCACAGGTTGAGTTCGATTACAAAGGCGACAGCCCAGGTCGCAAAAGTGGATGGGGCGTAGCGAATCTGATCGCAGAGGCCTATATCCTCGAAGACAATGAGACCATCCGATACTCCTTTCCACCCGAATTGAAACGCCGGCTACTCGATCCGACCATTTTCAATCTGATCGACCTGCGAATGCAGTATCACTTCACGAGCTACTCAGCGCTGTCCCTGCACGAGCTCGTTTCCCGCTACTACGGGTTTTCCCAGAAAGAAACCTTTCGGGAGCATTGGACTGCCTGGAGTGTCCTGCTATCGGGTTCTGCGACCCCGCATGCGGAATTCCGTGATTTCAATAAAATGCTTGGCCGAGCCGTTGAGCAGGTCAACAGTATTGAAAGCCGCTTTAAAATCGAAGTCGTTGTGACCAAAAACAACAGGAAGTATGACAAGCTGTGGTTCAAGCTTGAGACGTTGATGCAACCAGAGTTGGGGTTATCGCCAGCACCCGAGATCGTTGGTGCTGAGCTATCAAAGCGACTGAAATCTCTTTGCTTGAGTAGCAAGGACATTGAGGAATTGGCAATGAGTCATGACGAGGAGTATTTGCTAGCTCAGGCCGACTACACCGAGTCGCAGATGAAGAAAAAAGATTCTGTTGCAAGTCCAGCGGCGTACTTCAAAGCAGCTGTTACTAACAACTATGCTAAAGCGCCGAGCAAACAAAAAGCGCCTGCAAAAGCCAATACAACTACAGCCGCGCCTAGCCAACCGAAACTGGTCAAAAAGCCCGCTGCGTCCTCACAGGCTTCCTCTACGAACCAGATGGACATCCTCCTCGAGCAGTGGGGGTCGGCCCAACGGACGATTATTCGAGATGAGATCAATGCTCTGAACCCAGATGAGCGCCAAGAGCTTTTAGCGAGTTATGAGGCGAAGCTCAAGAAGGACGATCTGGCTTTCAAACAATACAAATCCAAGGGGTGGACTCCTATCGTCCTGAATTGCCTGGTAGCGATCATTTTTGAAGAGCGATTCCAAGAAGCTCCAACATCAGACCAATTGTTGCAATTCTTGCTATCGGCGAACGCCAGCGTCAAAGCGTAAAGGAAATCGAGTAACCCTAAGGGTTTGCCATGAGGCCTGTACGTTTAATCAACGATAGCAAAGTCTCTGCGGTGAGGAAGGGGGCATTCTTCAGCATCTGCTCCATCACAAGGGTGATCACCTGATAGCAGTCGCCTGGTCCGATCGGTAGTGATCTTGAGGCTTCCCCCTTTGCATTCAAGGAAAGAAAAACTTTTCCCGGCTGGTTTTCCAACACAAACCATTTTTCGTTTTGTGCACCGTGGCCTTTCCCTTCGAACCTGTTCTGGATTTGTAGCAGGGTAGCCAAGACCGATGGCAACTCCCTGGTAGATACCTGAATCGCGATCTTGTTGTCCCAGTTATAGGATCGACCGCCTGAGGTGAGGGCTGCTTCAATCCGAATTGTATGCTCTTCGGTTCTTGTCTGATCAGCAGAGAAACAAACTGCGACCTTCCCCCCATATACATGCCGATTCACATAGTTTTTAGCTGAATGTTGATGCTGCTGTTCATCAATCGCGGTGAGCGGGTCACCGAGATCTATTGACGTACTTGCACTATCATTGGCTGCTGGAGCCGCTTCACTGGTGACAGAACAGTTCAGGTTGGTGTTCGCAGCCTTGTCGTAAGACATGCGCAAGTACCGTGCGTCGTCATTCTCAGGGCAACCGTTTTCCACCCACCGCTTTAAAGCCTTAGCGAATATCGGACCTTCTGATCGGCCAATAGCGACGAGCAGAGGGATGCTTGCCGGTGCGAATTTAGCTGTGGCCAGACGTTCGTTTACGACAGGGAGAACAGAAAAGAAAATGCCTTGGAGATATGTCTTCGATTGAGGGTCGCCAGCTGTAGCGCGCTCTATGGAAGAGGTGAGGGTATTGCCCTCAAGAGAATGTATCTCCTCCAATACCTCAGTCGATGGAACCGGCAGCTTGAGCCGGAGAAGATCGGAGCTGGTGACGCGTGCATTGAACATTTTTGAAGTCCTGGGCAAAAGGAAAATCCAACCAGTAGGCCTGGCAAGGATCTTAACAATCAACCAGTATCTTATCAATACGTGTTATTTCATTGTATTTAACAAGGTTAATTTAAAAGGCGTTTTGGTGGGACTGTTCTATAAGATTTCTACGTCCAGCGCGTGGTTCAATTCGGTCTCGATGTCGATCGCAACACCATCAATCATGAAATCATCAGGGGTGATTACACCAAGCGCCATCATCACCAACGGAGTCCCCATATCTAGATGCTTAGCGAGGACTCGAATGGCCTCTAAGTCTTTGAGGGTGGGGCTGGGTTTACCGACACGCCAGGATCGCAGCTTCAAGAATGGTATCTGAGTTTTCTCTGCTGCTTCCCTTAGATCTGTAGACCAGGTAGCGGCGACTAGTTCATCGATGATGAATTCAGCCGACCCGACGACATTCGATTTCGTAACCGAGTCGAAGTAGTCAGCGGCCAATCGACTGTCTTGTGCATTTGACGATGCCTTGAAAACTGAGGAAGTCTGGATCAAGCAATAATCCGACCAACAGAAAACGTCTGCCATTTGCAGAACTCGAAACCCGGAGCAGCCTAAAAAAGCGGCAATTTTGTCAATACGTTTTCGATCCAGCACGTCGAGTAGTACGTGCGGTTTCAATCTGGAAAGATCGCCAAAGCAGCTTGCAAGCGAATCCGCAGTGAATCCGCACTGGTTACTAGCGACTGAGAACGGGACAGAAAGCATCTCGCTCCTGTCAATTATTGCCTGATAAAGGCGAATCCCTTTAAGCACGACGAATCCTTTTCGTTTTCAAACAATCATCAAATTCACCGAAGCGGATACCCTATCTCGGCTGACTGCCCACCAATCTTGAGCCAAGCCGAGTCTTAAAATGACATTAGGATCAACACGTTCGGTAACTGAAGATTCATCCAACCCCGACACTACGCTGAACGCAAAGGCCGAGGATACTGATAGCAATTGGCCAAGCTTATCGGGTAGTGGCTCAACATTGGAATACGTGAGCAATGCTTTTTGGATCGCCACCGGAAATTTCCAACGTTTAAGGAGCTCGGAACCAACCTCCGCATTGTCGAAACCAAGCTGATCTTTTTCAACCTTACGCCGCATCATGATGTCCAACGGCGCCACGTGTTGTATTACTTCCATAGCTTGATCCGGCATGACCAGGTGAATCAATAGCACACCCAACCCCTGCATCAGCCCGGTCGTAAATGCCTCATCACGATCATGATTGGTTTGCGCGGCAAGGTGAGAAGCCATGAATGCGGTATGCAGTCCCATTTTCCAGTAGGCCGGCATATCGATACCCTGCGTTGCTGGAATCGCTTTCATCAGACCGTTCGTAATGATCGTGGTTCGCAGTGTGTGTATCCCGATGGTCGAGATGGCATCCTCGAGTCTCGAAACGGTGCCGCTGCGTCCAAAGTATGCGGAATTAGCAGTTCTCAGCACCTTCGCTGCCAAGACCTGGTCAGCGCTGATGTTTTTTACAATGCTGGACAGAGGTACCGCAGAGTCCTTAGTCATCTCGTACAGATCCAGGACAACGGTCGAGATCGTAGGCAGTGCCGCGGGTCGTTTGAATATCCGCTCCAGGTTTCTCATAATCACTCGCAGGTTAGGTCGATTCGCGGTGCGAATTGTACGCCGGGCGCATGTTACCCCCAACGTTTCTGGTGGTCTCACAGACAATGGCCACCATATGCTAGACCGTATGATAATACTCAAGGGCCACTATATTCGCTCCTAACGCATAACATTACTCACAGTGATTCATAACAATACTTGACAGTATTGAAAAGTATTGTTTTATGTGTGCGGAAATATAACTTCCTGTTGTGCATCTCCTGTTGCAAGGCCGTTAGGCGGAACGCCTCAACTGCATACTCTTTCAGGAGATTCACCATGATTCATCAATCACAATCCACTCAACCAAATTCCCAGTCCCTGCTCATTTCAGGCCTCTTCCCTAGCGGAGAATCCTTCAGTGATGTGGTGGATGCAGACTCCTCCTATGAAGCTATGATCCGTGTCATCTCCCAGGCTCGTTACAGCGACGCCGGAGGTGATCTTGAAGTTATCCAAGTTGCTGATGCCCGAACAGGTGCACAGCTCACTGAGGTGCTTCTCTCTGCGGATCAGGATCTTCTTCGTGAGGTGGATGCGGTCGAGTACGTGCTTCACACTGTTCAAACCTCCCTCGAAAATGGGCGCATTGCTTGGTCGGACGAGAAGTCTGTCCAGTTGCGCGCATTTGTTGAGTTCTTCGACCTCGTGCTGTCCCAAGCACCGGGTGTCTTCGATGGGCTGTGTTCAGGCCACTCACTGACATCCGATGACGACATTACGGTCGTGTTCGAAGATTCCAGAAGCTTAGAGACTGAGCTTGTGCCGGCCGATGCACTTTATGCATTGGCGACTGCGGCGCTGGAGGAGGGGGGGGTAGCCGCGGTTTATCAGGTTCTCACGATGGCCGGGCTCACTCGCGTTGCACTGAGCCAGGCCTGCATCAGGGCGCTGGTATAAAAAAAACCTTCTGGTCCATCGGGCCGGAAGGTTTTTTTTTGCTCACCAGATTATGTTTACAGGCTCGAGACCTCTGATCAGGCCGGTCAAGTCCTCTTGTATCAGGGCCGTACTTCCCTCTATTGCTACTCTCTGGGATACGAACTGTGCGCTGTGATGCCAGTGAACCCGATGCGTCGGAATTAGGCAGGGGATTTGCCCTGTTAGATCTGACGCTGTGAACGAGTAAAACTCTTCATCATTCTGTCTTAGAACAGTGGGTGGGCTTGTTATCAGATAAACACCACGGAAAGAAACGCCCGGTTTCAAGGTGGCGATATGGTGGTGGTGGCCAGAAGATGCGTATGAATCAAAGTGTACGATCATGGTGTCGCTCCCGCGCTGAGCCGAGATTTCACAGTGAAAAAAAACCCCGCTCTTGCTGGCGGGGGTTTGAGATCACTTTTGTTCAGCGAGCCGCTGCTCAATCATGTGGGAAAAACGCTTTTCAAAATCATCGATCCACTGCTCGTATCTCGCCAAAGCCGTCGGATCAGGCTTTGTTTCGTCATTGCGCCAACGATAGATCGTCATCTTCGTTACCCCCAAACTGGTGGCTAGATCTTCATCATTCTTGGGTTTGAGGCGTTCCTCCCATTCCTTGAGTATTTGGCTCATTGGTCGATTGAATCGTTTCAAACGCTCCACTCGAAGTGGCTCGTCGGCAAATAGAGCCCGAGCCTTTTTCATAACGTCGATTGGAACCGAAGCGGTTCGGCCGTAGATGTACGAAGAAAGCCGAGGAAGGCCGATGCCCAGCGCAAAAGCGTAATCCTGGTTTCGAAGGCCCAATTTGTTGCCGATGTCGACCAACTCCTGTTGGTCCGCAGATAGCTCGGTGCCCTTTTTTTGCTTTTTTTCCCCGCCATGTGCCTGCGACGTACGCTCTGAGGATGCCGGTGAATCGATATCGTCATCGGGGGTTTCATTATTTTTCAGTACAAGACGCACTAGTGGGTCTTGTTCCATTTGGAATACGCCGGAATCTGCCACTTTCTGTTCTCCGCTTATCACCCGTTGAAGTGCCTCTGCCATCCGCTTTGTGGCGGTTTGAGTGTCTATCTCACGATCGTGATCGATTTCGACTTGATCCACCAGAGTCAGTTGTCCTAACTCCTCGCCCCGCTCCTGCATGTCTTCAATGGAGGAATGGTTCGCAACCAATTTCTGACGGTCTCGGAATACCTCTCGGGTCACATTGTTGGCCACGGCATAAACGACCGCGTACACCGCGTCGGTATCTTGAGTCTTGGGCAACATGGACAGCAGGAAGACCTCCATAACGCGCTGCAAAATCTCATCCAGATCGTTGAGGTCGCAGCCGTTCTGTTTGGCTTTCACTCGGCAGATTTTGCGTACACGCTCGTCCTTATTCATCGCGTAGGCGATTCGATTGACGAGGAGGGGGGAGCGGTCGTCATTCGATATGTACTTTTCGCACAAGTTTTCAAATGACGACTTTTTCCCGGGGGGGGTCAGGAGGGAGTCGGGGGCATCGCTGGTGTTTCTGTTTTGCTCCGGATTAAGTTCCAACTCCGGAGATTTTGCTTGTTCTGCTGCCATAGAGGGCTCGTTGGTTAAAAATCCTACGCAGCCACGTTGTCCACAGTTCGATCCAGGCGGGGGAGAACAACCTCTTTGAAATGATCCAGCGTACTGGACATTTCAAGGAGAACCTTCATGCCGGCTGCCAGGATCTCTGTTCTGATCTCTGGATACTTGAGCATGGATTGTTCAATGCGTTCATTGACCTCCTGCACCCGGCTTGTCAGATGGCATCCATTGACTCCGGCTTCGTTAACCGAAATCTGATCAAGCACTTCACCGAGAGCATCCATACCAATCTCGATTGGGGTGTATTCATGGTTCATGAAGCATTACCTCTGGAGCGACCACTGTGGGCTGCTGAAATTGATTATACGTACGTGACAGATTGCGTCAATCAATCCATAACGCGTAAGTAGAAACCTTGCGCGGTGTGAAACGCATTTTCTGTGCGGCGCAAGGTTTGGTAGAAGAGGGTGGATCTTTTTTGATTTAGATACAGGTGGCCTGGATAGCGTTTTCGAAGCTGGACAAGGCGCCGTGCATCTCAATCATTGACGAGGCGTGGGTCGAGGCGATTAAGATTCCAGCCAGAAGGATCTCAGCCTTTGCTTCTGGGAAATCACTCATTGCGGTGACCATGCACGTCGTTGTGCAGGCGGTATCGCAGTCTTTCTGGTACCGAGGGCAGCGTGGTGTTCCATCGACGGAAAGACAGCCTAGGGAAGTAAGGCCGATCTCCGTTGCGCCGTGATTGTCAAAGCCATATGACATATAAGTAACCATATTATCCATCGTATTCCGTTAGGTTGGATCCACGATTGAAATTATAGGTAACTGTTAAACATGCGGTCAATAATGCGACGCCAGAAATGTTACGGTTTTTATACTCTTTAATGCGTGCAAAATTTGGTATGCGTATTTTTTGCAGACCAAAACACGAATATAAATTACAGGTCCAAAGCTACAGATTAAAGATATACGATAAAAAAACCGCCGCCAAAAAATGGCGACGGTTTGTGGATCAGTTCACAGGAAAATGCTGTCGTGCTGCACGAAGACTTCGTCAGATTCGTCAGGCGTAGCAGGGGTTTCAGCGTTGGTGAACAATGGCAGTGTTGCTCCGACTGGGGGCTCTGCGTTGCGGTTGTCCGAGTGGGTCTTCGGTTTTGAACCTAGGAGGGCGCATCGCTGAGGGAGTGCCCTTGTCGGTTGTTTCTCAGGACTAAGCCCATTGCCGCAGGGAAGGCTATATGTTGGTTTGTCACCCTTTCGTTTGGGTGGATAAGGTATGTCGCGGAGATCGTATTCTTTAGGAGCGGTATTCGCGGTCATACTCGGTTTGTTAGTTCTTGTGGATTGTGCTGAGTTCTCTGTTTTTTGAATTGGAGATTCGATACTCTTTGCTTTGGGAAAGTAAGTGAAACAGCCGGTATAAGCTAAAGAGTAGAACGGCATGAATACACCAATGCTAATTGGAATTAAAATTCCAAGGTGGGATCGACCACTACATGCGACTATGGTCAAACCAATCAAAGCTAGAGCAAAGCAAATCAATTGACTATTCGAGATTTTGAATTTGCGCATACAGACTCCTGTAGTTAATCCTAGTAGTGGGGGATGACTTACAGGGAGACCTACAGGCCTACCAGGCAATCAACCTGGCGTGACCACAAAAAAAACCCCCCATAGATGGGGGGTGGGTTGGGTTTCAGAAAACGAAGCCAAGGCCTACGCCTCGAGCAACCTGGTCATCTAATGCAGATGGTTTTGGTAACGCAGGTACTGTGACCATTTGTTTTGACGACCCAGCGTTTGCGGCTAACGTGTTGGTCGATCGGTTGATCATTGGTGAGCCATTAACGTCTCGAATGGTAACGCTGTCCGATGGTCCTTTCCTGTATTGATTGAGTTGATCCTCAGTCATTGATATCCCGTGATCGGCAAAAAGTCTTCGCCAGTCAATATTTCCCTTTCTTGAGCTCAACGAAACAGAAACCCCACTCCCTTCATGTCGTTTCAATCCGGGAGGCATCAGAGACACCAGCAATGCCCTTGCCGCTTGTTCCCGTTCCTCGGCAAGCTGTAAGTGGTGGTTTGCAGATCGCCAAGCAGCGGCGGCCGCTACCCATTCATCCGTTCCCCACTTGCCTGTTTGAAGTCTGTTCCAAAAGTCCTGTACCGCAACCAAAATTTCGTCAATCCGTTTTTGATTACGAGAGACCTTCAGCAGCACGCCTTTTTCTCCATCAAAGGAGTAGTAGTGTGCGTAGTTGGCTTCAGCGACAAACATCTGTTGCTGGAGCTGATCATAGTACTCAGGAGGTACCACTCCCTTGAGAGCAAGGGAGTGCGCAGTGTCGCCAGGGCATTTTATTTCAACCGGTATTGCGTCGAACCCGTTGTACCCATCGAAGGAAGCTCTGATGAATGGATGCGTAGCGCTTGCTGCGATGAGGGGGGTTACCGTGGTACCGGTGTGCTTTTCATATGCAGCGCGTGCTACAGGTTCGAGCCTATGTCCTCGCTCTCTAATGCGGTCCAAGAATGGATTCGGAGGCGGGGGAGGTCCGATCCCAAGACGCATTCGAAACAACTCGTAAGCAGTTCTGAACTTGGACGTGCCAGTGATTATCGGTGCTTCACTGGCACCTATCCCATCCGCCCGCCAGGCGAGCCACTCTGGCGTGTTTTGCTTTGAAGCTGGTCCTGTAACGATTTGCATCGCCATGTTTTTTCTCCACAAATGTAACCGGGCTTCAGGGATATCCCTGAAGGTTCCTTGATAGGTGGAGATGTTTAACGCCCTCACGGATTTTCAGGTTCTCACAAGCTGTTGAGCATCTCTCGAGACAAGACAACTCCCTGAAGGCAACAAATGAACAGTTCAAAGAACGATTCAATGGATGAGATGAGACATGCCTTGGCTAGGATCGGCATCTTTGCAATGCCGGCGACGACGCGTTTATGCACACATGGGTTCCAGCTTCATCGAATGGAGGCAGAGCATGCTTTGGCATTGACTGAAGAATTTGATCGTAAACTTTTTTCCACAGTCAAATCTCGGAAGATCCGTCTTATGAAGAGTCATTCGGGCAATGCTGACATCTGGACGATTCGCGACGCGGAGCTTCTCGTGCGCGGTGAAAACGCTGTTTGTATACCTGGACTGAATAGCCAGCTACCAACGCGAACGAGGATTCAGGATCTCGGCGATGGTTATCTGAGTGTGGAAGGGTTCTGGAAGGATGCTGGTGAGGATCGAATTCTGTTAACGCGGTGTGCTGTCGCCGCGAATGTTACATCGCGAGCTTGGCTCGCTGCGTAAACCCACCCGCCCGGCCGTCATTTCTGACAGCCGGGTTTTTTTTAATAATTGCTTTTCAGGCGCATGGAAGTGGTAAGCCCGACCTGAGCATTCTCTTTGCGAAGATCATCTAGCGACAAGGCCGGATCAGAAGTGGCAGCGATCGAACTCGCACAGCCATGGCCACCCAGGCAAATGCTATGGATGACGAGGTTGGTCTTCTTCAAGCTTTCGGCTGACTGGCCATTAGTGTTGTTGGCTGCTTTGGTGGCCTCGTTCATGTTCATTGCCACGCCGTTGCCGAGTACGCCGGGAGATGAACAAGAATTCAGCGCTGCGCAGGTTGCCACAGACAAAGCAACAGAAACGCCCGTCGCCAATGCAGCACCAGCACCGGTGTGGGCCTCCTTGTACTCGGATGCTGGCCCTGCGTAGATCTCACGTATCGAATAAGTTAGATCTGCATCGCCATGCACAACGTTATATTTGGCGCTTTTCAGCGATTCGTTCACGAAGTCGGCCATTTCAGTGTGGGTGTCAGTCGCCACCGCCTTGACTGTACCTTTCCAACCCTCCTGCAACCGTGCATTGATCAACGAGGACTGGATACGGACGGGGCCGTTATCGACAAGAACTGGCTTCTCTGCGCAGCCGACTAGAGTGGCGAGAATGAGCGAAACAGGAATGGCAGCGGACAGCATCTTGAACATGTTGGGGCCTCCATGGAATAACATGTAACTATAATACTGGTAATCAGCGGATCTGCGCTAGTGGCATTGTGAAATCGGTTCGGTGCTTGGATTAGGCTAGGCCAAACTGGAAGAGCAGCAGTCATGTTTCTGCAAGTCCACTTGGTTTGGAGACCGTTATGGTGAACTGACCGCTCCAGGATTTATGGTCGGGCTCCCCGGAGATTTTGGCCTGTTCAAATGCGGTAGCCGTGTAAGTGGCATGTTCACCATGGCGTATAAATCCACCTTTGCCTTCCACTACCAAAGGGATGCCACGATCCGGATAAGGCACTTTCGTGAGCTCCAATTCCATATCGGTAGCGGCGCCTTGCTTGCAGACGAATAGGCCGACTTTCCAGTTCCTAGCAAGCTCAATTAGACATTGCAGGCTTTCTTCCCTCGCCCCCTGAAAGCGTTCGTCGAGGATAAAGATGTCACCAGCCGTAGGGTTGATATCCAACATATGGAAAGCATTGAAATCGCGAATATTTCCAATTTCAAAGCACCTACCTGGGAAATCTTGGCACAAGGTATCCCATACTTTAGGTGGCCAGCCTGCGGGCTTTGATGTGAGGAAAAACAGTCTGGCTTTGGACTTGGCCATTGCCTGACCAGCTAGAACAAGTGCAGTCGTCGATTTACCGCAACCGACCCACCCGCAGATCATTACGAGGGGCTGTTCACAGGTCAAGTTGACGACCTTGGTCTCACCACTATCAAGAGGTAGAGTGAAGCTGGCGATTGCAGATACTCTTTGGCTTGTTAACCACTCGTTGACTCGGTTCCAAGGTAGGGCAAGACCATGCTTCAGCGCAGCTGCATCCTGTGCTTGGTTGAGCGGAATATTCTGAGTCTTGGCGAGCTTTTTGGCGTCTTTCTTGACCTGGTCAAGAGTTGCGCCGGATGGGAAGCGATTTACGTTAGACAAAGCATCTCCTACACGGATTTAGCACCACGCCCACAAGGCGCATCACCGTAAGGCAATGCTTCAAAAAGAGAATTTTCAGCCATGGCCTGATCCAGCCTTCGCCCTGGTGGGCGTGCAAGCGTTGGCAAACGCTCATTGCGATCATGCCTGAGCTTTTAATTTTTGCAACCATCTGTCTGTGCTGACTCAAGTGGGGAGGGGATGATCTCGCGCAAATACAAAAAAGGGGAGGGGTGGAAAAAAGCAAAAAAAAGCTGGGTCTTTTGAAAAACAAAAGAGCCCAGCCTCGGTAATCACAGAAGCCGCGGCTCTGTAGATGGAGTTCCATCGTTATTACCAAGACTGGGCTCACCTCTTTGAACGCCTTTTGGATCTGTCGATAGCAGTACGACGTTCACGGCTCGGCTAGCCTTGCGAAATCCCCACCAGTTGCACCTGGCTGCTATGTAAAGGACGTGGTGTCCGGGGAAAGTCATTTGCGCTGTTCACTTAAGGGTGAACGACCTGAGGGAGTATCGCTTCGACCTATTGATCCATACATGTGTTGTCTGCTACCGGGAGACGCCCGATGCACAACTATTGTCTGATCTCGAAACTGGCGGTGCATCACCGAGTTGAGAACACAGAAGCAAGACACAAGGGATGCATTAGGGAGCGGTACTATCAGGCGGTATGTGGGTGATGCGCTTACCCGTTACCGTGTTGACTACAAAGGAGGCTTCGCAACCTCGGACCTGACTGGCTTGTCCAGTGGAGTATCCGTTAACTTTGCAACAGGTGATGTTTTTCAGGGGCTTGTAATCGAGATCGCATCCCTTTGGTAGCCCCCACCCTTTCGACAAATAAAACCGGCCTCGAATGGCCGGTTTTTTTGTACGGTTTAAATGGTTCGGAAGAGGAGGGCCACGGGAGATGTCAGCCAACGTTTGAGCGGGATCGATCTCTGACTGTGGTCGATGCCAGCAGATCATAGACCAGCTGATTTTTCACGGTGAAAAGCGCAAACGCCATGTAGAAGACCAACACGGAGCCAAGGGCGTAGAGGTTTTCAATACTCAACAACATGAACATGGACAGTATTTTGAGTGTAGTGCGGAACAGGCTCTGCCAGAACGTAATGTTGCCTTCTGCCGAAATCGTCCGGATTCGAAGGAGTAATTTACCAATGGTAGTTCCGTTCCAGACCTTGATCAGCGTCACTTCGTAAAGCAACCAAACGATCGGAATGGTGATGATGAGGTAGGGGGCCATGCTCAAGGCTATGCCCTCGTACCACTTCACCGCCTCAATGCCATCTGGCACAGAAAGAGCCGTGAATGTGTGCGCCGCCATGAATGCGAAAAGAGCCAGGAAGGCGAGCGTAAAGGCGAAAATTAACAGCCCGTCGACCGTGGACGCTAACAGCCTCCGAATGAGGAACAGGGAGTTCAGCAAAACTTTCATGGTGTAGACCTAGTTTGTCCGCGACATTGACTGCCGCGGAGTAGGTTAAGGGAACATATCGCCCATTGTTTGAAGAAGAGCTACCTGATCCGAATCCGGCAGTTGTTCGCCAGCTCCAACATTCTCTTGTGCCATGGTTAGAGGATGCTGATCAGACCCGGATGTCGGTGTTGAGGAGGATTGCTTGACAGGGGGCAGGGCAGAAGGAGGCTCTGATGCTTGGCTTGTCTCGATGGGCCGATCCCGCTCAACGTACGCCGGTTCATCAGGGGGCGACTCAATTGCATCCGTCACATGAGACACGGCTGGGTCAGCTTGATGCCTTGGTGCGGTCTGGCGAGCGCCAGCTTTTACCGTTACCGTTCTCTGCTTGGTCGTCCGTTTTCGATGCCTTGCGTTGGGCTGTTCTCGAGTCGCTTGTGAGCTATGAGAGATCAAGCCAGCAGGTCCCGACAAAACTTTGTTTAAAGCTTCGTCAAGAGTTCCTTCTTCGCTGTGCTTCTTGAACCACTGGTAAAATACACCCCTGATTAAAGGGGTATCCATGCCATATGGAAGCTCCGACATAAATTCGAGAAGTCCAGGACACACAGCTTCCTTGAGAATTAAATTAATTCTCCGCTCTGTTTCGTCAGGATCGTAAACACGTACGAGCTTAGCCATTAGCAGCTACCGATTGGCTGGCAGTAACAGTAGCTCTTACAAGTTGACCCAAGGCATACCGTGCAAAACCATCGGCAACCGACCAGCGAGGGTTCACCATCGAAATACTGTGCTTCCACGTTTGGGATGTAATGGCATGAATTGCTTCCGCGCTGCCACCGGCGATCAATATGCCGTTCAATGAACGAGCGTCATCAGCGAACAGCGAATTTCCTTTTGCAATAATTTCTTGAACTACATGACTCTGTGCCTCGAGAACTTCATTCCCAATTGGGATTTCTTCACCAAACTGAAATAGAGTTTTTGTTCGGAACGCTTCTTCGCATTCAACCAAGCTTGCGGTGAGATTTCTTTTGGCGAGAAGCCGGCGTAATTGCTCTGCGGCGGTGCTCATCCCCGAGCAGGAGTCTGCGCCGCGCTCAATATATTGGCCTTCCTTCATCAAAAGGAAATCAGTTGAAAAATGGCCGCCCTCAATCACACCGTAAGATTTAATGCGTCCACCTGTGGCGATCAACTTGTCCTTGATCGGCAGGCCAGATTTGTCGAGAACGTAATCGCAGTAAGCACCCATCGGTTGAGGAAGTGCTTTGATTTCAACATCTTTAGGGAGAACGCGTTTCGTTTGTTCAACCAATCGCTCTTGGCGGGTTCCGTAAAGTTTCGACGGAGTGCCAATTACCACGAAAGCAGAGTCGAGATCCGGAACACCAGCTTTGTCCAGCCGTGTGAAGGCGGACTTAACCAGCGCCAAATATTCCGGAGTATCGGTCCAGTCATCATTCAAGCCGATGGTTGTGGTGAGGTTGCCTTGGAGCCGGGCGGTATCACCAGTGAAATAGGATTTGCCATCGACAATTTCGGTCTCCGCTTTCGCTCGCTCCGCTGTGGCTGGGTCAGTCAGAGCTACGGCAGGAACCGCCAGGGTAGGGTACATGATGGAAAAGCGCACACCATTCGCGTAAGAAACCACTTTGATAGCGCTGCGACCCACATCCAGACCGACAACTGTACGACTTTGCATTTTGTAAAACCTCATTAGATCAACGACTTGAAAGTGGTGCGCAATGCGCATTGCACACTGAGAAATGCTCAATGAGAAATAAGAAGTACACATTTCATACTGCGCATTGGTGGGAGTTTAAGATACATAACACGTATTGACAATACAGACAGAATCCTTCAAAAATCCGCCCCGAACGCACCTCCCTGGTGCGGCTATACACAACCCCCCGAGCAACGCTTAAACAATGGCTATACACAACCCCCCCAGCATCGATGATTTCGAGGGCCTTCGAAGGCATGCCAAGGAGTCAGTGGACACAGCCGTCGATTACCTGATTCGCATCGACAACCTGCTTGTGCGCATGGGCGAGCTGCTCTACGTCATGCAGCCCTTTCAGTCCGGCAGAATCGCAATTGATTTCAACCTTCACCGAGGCCAGACCAAGCCCTTCATCCGGGTGTACAAGAAGCTCAGGGCAGGCAAGGGGAAATGGACCTCCACCAACGTCAGCCACCTGGGCCTAACCAAGAGAGTCAAGCGTTCCCGTGAGTTCGAGCCTAATCACAAGCTCATGATTGTCCTATGTGAAAGGATCACTAAACTCTTTGAGTTGCGCGGGCAGATGCATGACCGTATCCGCTATCTGATGCATGGCGTAACACTTGCCGTAAGCAAGCGTGCCGCTGAGCTAGATGAACTTGAAAGCCTGGTCAACGGAATGCTCGACCGAGTTGAAATGCAATTCGAAGGGGAGATGGAAGTGGAGTAAGGCTCCATTGCAATTACCCGGAAGCCTCAACGCTTTACTGTGTTGGGGCTTTTTTGTTGGCCAAGTCGAACGAGAAGCTTGACGGTAGTTGGCCAAGTCGGAACTGGGCTTTGGCGAAGTCGAATCAGAATCCTGACGGTGTTATGCGAAGTTGATCCGAGGCTTTGGCTGAGTCGACCAGAATCCTGACGGTAATGTGCGAAGTTAATCCGAGGCTTTCCCTGAGGCGAGGTCGACCTGGTTTGCCGAGAATTACTTTCTGCTGATCGATGGCAGGCTGAGTTTGATTATACGATCGCCATTCCCCTGCAATGGCTGCACGCAGCTCACGCCCATCCATTTAATTCCTTCAATTTCTTTTCTTCCTTCTGCGCCATTGTTCATCCGGCAGTTGTACGCGCAACACTTGTGCCGCAATCTCTTTTGCGTGTGCTGCATCTCACTCCGATATTTCGCCTTCGGTATGCTACCGCCTGTTGTTCCGCCAACACTTGTTGCAATTACACTTTTGTCACTCTCTCTTCCTGCGCTGGGAATTCCGCTCGGGAGTTCTGCTGCCGCCCATTCCCGCTTCGGTCTCTTCGGCTTCTTCAATTCTCTTTTTCCACTTGCTGATCCATCTCTGGAAGTTCTTTCACTTGTTACTCTGGTGGTTCTCCTTCTCGAACAGCGAGTGTTGTTCTTCATGTGAGAGTTGCACGCACTCCTGTGTATCTGGCACTTCTGCCTGCTCTGGTTTGGGTTTCCTCTCTCTTGTTCCAGCGCATCTTTTGTTGGTGTCGCCGTACGCGCTTTTCTGCCAGCGTGAGCATAACCATTTGTGTTCTCCTGCCCACCTTGGCCGAATAGATAGAACTCCGTCACCCTGGTGCGCTCTGGTGAGCTGAGTGGATCCTGCTCGGATGCTGAGCGATTCTCCGGCTACTCGGTGGTGACCACCAGGTGGGATCTGACGGGGTGAGAAAGCAGGCAGGCTGAAACGGATGTGACGGGGTGCGGCGGCGGGGCAGGGCAACGGCGCTGTGCAGATGCGCGGAGTCGGATGCGTCACGTCGGGAGCGCTGCCAGCGGTGGCGGGCGGTGTCTCAAACTGCGCTGGTCGGCGTCAGGCCTGATGCGGGTCGATCGTCGGCGTTGACTCGTGCGCAGCAGGTTCGGTTGCGAGCGGTGGTGAGCTGTGTCGGCTTGCGGCTTGGCCCGGTGTCTGGCCTGAGTCAGCTTTTGTCTGATCGGTGCGTTTGGCTTCCCGGGTGGACGACGATGGATGAGTGAGCTGCCGGCGAGCGGTGCGTCCTCAGCAGGCGGAGTGCGGCGCCTTGTTGCCCGCTTTCGCCCAATCAATCTTCTACGGTTACTCATGGATCACCAGCAGGTGTCCATTACGGGATTAAAGACGATCCTGTGGGAATGCGGAGCCGGCGGATCGGCTTTTGTGGTCCGGCAGGATCATAAATGGTTGTGCCGAGGTCTGGGATTTTCCGGATCGGTCGGGCATAAATGGTTGGCCATACACCAACTGGCTTTTGTAGGTCGCTAGGCATAAATGGTTGTGCGAACTATTTATAACACGTACCTATAAAATGCCTTGCTACGATCCAAATCTATCTGTATCTTTAAGGCATAAATGGTTGTGCACTAGGAGCCGCAAATGGCCAAGTTCAGATTGATCAAGTGGGTAGGGAAGGCGCTGTTCTGCATTGCTTTGCCTTTGGCGTGCGGTTTGCTCGCCATCTACGCCAAGCACCATCTGCCGGGCTGGGCCTTTGCCCTCTCGCTGTTGGTTGTGGTCGCTGGTTCCATTCCGGCGGTGCTGTTCTTCAACCTGTTCCGAGACAAACGCTCAACCGCTCCAAGCAAACGCTTTGAGTTCAGCAAGCAACAAGATGAGTGGGATGACCTGTTCAGCCCATGGCACCGCGACGATGACGATCGCAACTGAAACCCAACCCATAAGGAGGCCGGCAATGGCCGCAGAAGTATTCACTCCCAACACTGAGCAGGCTGTTGCTCTGGCGAGTACCGCACACCGGTTGCTCGTTCGTGCCAAAGCCGGTACCGGCAAGACCGCACTGTTGATCGAGCATGCTCGACGCAAAGGCCAACTGCGCCTTCTGTACGTGACCTTCGGCAAGGCCAACCAAGAGGATGCAGCAGCTCGCTTCCCACGCAACGTCACCACCAAGACCAGCCATGGTCTAGCTTGGGAGGTTGGTGGCCAGTTCAAGAAGACTGGCAAACAGGGCGATCTATTTCCTTCGCAGCTGGCCAAGGCGTACGGCATTCCGATGGCCTTTGCTCGACACCTGCGCGAGACCCTCCACAACTTCATGGTGTCAGCCGACAACGAAATCCTGCCGGTTCATGTTCCAGCGATGATCAGCGTCGCAGAGAAACCCAAAGCGGTGGAGTGGGCCCAGCTGGTGTGGTCGGATCTGCTCCGTCTGCGCCAGTGGTCGCGTGGATGCGGGGAGAGCCAGGCTGATCGTGCCTTGTTTCTCGACTCCACACCGCTGCGCATGCCACACGATGGATATCTCAAACTTTGGGCGATGAGCAATCCCGAGCTGCATCACCGTTACGATGGCATCCTGCTGGACGAGTATCAGGACACCAACCCGGTATTCGCCGCTGTCATCCTGCGTCAGAGCTGTCCGGTGCGGTTGGCGGGTGATGACTTCCAGAGCATCTTCGGCTTCCGCGGCGCATACAACGCTTTCGATGCGGCGCAGTTCGATGAGGTGGTCACTATCTCGGAAAGCCACCGCTTTGGCCCTGCGATCGCCCAACTGGCTACGATGTTGCTTCGCGAGTTCGCCGGCGAGCAGGAACCGGTGCGTTCTTCGCGGATGGATCTGGCTACACGCTTCGAGGTCGACCGTACCCAGCCATACGCAATCATCGGTCGTACCAACGCCAGGTTGTTTGCCAGCGCGGTCGCCCTGCTGGGCACAAAGCGTCTGCATTTTGTGGGCGGCGTCGACGAGTACCCATTCGACAAGCTGGTTGAAGTACACCACTTGCGAGCCAACACCGGTGCTCAGCTGCGTGATCCTCTGATCAGTGCCTTTGCTTCGTTTGCCCAGCTGGAGGCTTACGCCCAAGACACCGACGACAAAGAGATCCACTCCCTCATCAGCGTCGCCAAGCAGTACGGCGATCAGATTCCGTCGCTGGTCAGCCAGATCAAGGCTGCCTGCGTCGACAAGATCGAGGAGGCGGACGTTGCGCTGCTGACTGCCCACCGCTCCAAGGGCTTGGAATTCCCGCAGCTGGTACTGCTCAGTGATTTCCACAACCTGATCACTGACGGCGGTTTGCCGCAGGAACTCGATACTCCTGAACTGCGTCAGGAGCTGCACTTGCTGTACGTGGCACTGACCCGGGCGAAGTGGGCGATTGAGTTGAATGAGCAGATTCTTGCGATCGTGCGCTACTGCGAGACCGTTGGCCGAGTCGATACTGGGGCTGTGGCGGTTTCGAACAGCACCAAACAAATCGGGGGGGCTGCTCTGGAAATTGCGGTTGAACCAGAGAGTGACTTCGGCGCCGTCGAGTATGGCGTGGGGGCATTCGCCAACGTGGCCGAGCTGGTGGGCCAGGACGCAGCATTGTTGTTCGACGGTGACGAGTTGGAATACCGCATTGAGTTGGCGATTCTGCGACAAGGCCTGCTGACCGCGGCCGGGCTGGCGGGATCCCTCGGCGGTCCGGTTTCTGAAATCGCGGACGCGGTGGCGAAGATGATCCGTTGCGGTCGTCTGTCGGCGGGGCTGTTCATCGAATGCGAGGCGGTCACTCGGCGACTGGTAACCAATATCCAGCTGGATGCGGCCTGATATGCGCCGTTCTCTGATCGGTGATGGGGGCTTCCATGGCGGATGACTTCATACGCATCGTGTACCGGCGTGAGGTCGGCGGAAAATCGAAACGGACTTCAGTGTCGATTGACCCGCTGCTGTTTGAGATTTTCAGCCACGTGCGCGGCGGCATCGCCGAAGCCCGCACCGTGTTGCGCGTGTGGGCTATGGAGGCTGATGCCGATCGCACAGAAGCCAATTGGCGCATCGGTAACTCGCGACTGGTTCAGCAGCGAATGTCGGTAGAGATCCTCGAGGCGGTAAAGCTTGGGATTGCCTATCGCAAATTGAGTCAGTCGAAGGGCGGGAAGGGGCAAAGGCGCGGCGCAAGGTTGGACACCGTAGTGGTGGGTGTTGACCAGGAGTCGCAGCAACTGCCGGCGGTAACCGGTCACCTGGAGGTGGAGCATGAATGACAAGTTAAATCCGGTGGCGGATCGCAAATCACTAACGAAGGCACAATTCGTGATGTTGCGGTCACTGGGGCGGGAGGGCAGTTGGACCGAGGGCGATCACCCTCTGTGGAAGGTTTCCCGCCATTGGGTTCACAGCCGCGAACATCACATCTTCGCGATGGGCGCGTGCTGGGAACTCGAGGGCATGGGCTTGGTGGTAAGCACTAATCCTCTTACTTGTTGCGAAGTACACCGATCCGCGAAGAGATTCACCTTGTCCCCACGAGGCAAGGCAATGCTGATACGGATCAATAGTCAACGTCGGGCGCCTCGACTGGCACCATGGATTCCCAACAACGTGATTCTGGCTCTTGCCCGGGCGCGTGCGGCGGTAACTGCTGGTGACCCGACCACCGTTGTGCAACTGATCCTGGTGCAGGCGCAGCACGAAAATGCTTTGAGGCTGGGTTCTGTTCAAGAGCGATTTGTGAAGTTGGTCAAGTCGGCACGCAAAGTTGCAGCCGGGCGCTCTGTACAAGACTTGGGGGCGTTGGAGGAGGCGTTGCGAAGCAGCACGAACGTGCCGCCGGAGTTCGTTGACTCTATCGCTTCCGTGCTCAAGCAGCAACCCCAGCTCGATGCGGTACCGGATTGTCCGCATGAACCAACCGAACAGGAACAGGCTTTGTCCTGACCGGCGCCGCGGTACCTACCAGCAGCAGCGAAACTGCAAAAAGTAATTGTGACTTGACCAACCCCACAGGCGAACTATTCGCACAAATCACCGACAACGCGTATTGGTACGTGTATAGAATCAAAAAAAGGAGCTAAGATGGCCATTGCAGACGTTTTAGGGGACAGCCCGGTACTAATTGTGCTCGCGTGCGTAGCGGCAGTTTTCGTGTATTCCAAGTTGGCAAAGCGGAAGAAGTACTCGACCAAGCACTACCAGTGCATCCCGTTATTGACCGAGCGCGAGCAGGACTTTTTCTGGCGGCTCAAAGATGCGGTACGCGATGACCTGGTCATCGCACCCCAGGTGGTGTTCGGGGCATTCATCAAGGTCAAGGCCACGGCGTTGACCGACAAGAATCACGCCCGGCATGTGGTCGCCCACAACCGGTGTGACTTCTTGCTGTGTGACAAGAAACTCAAGCCGGTGGCGTTGGTGGAGGTCGATGATTCGACTCACAACAACTTCAAGGCCCGTTCCAAGGATCGTCGTCGCGACGATCTCATGAAAGCTGTGGGGGTATCGGTAATCCGATACCGGGACATGCCGGCGCCGGCACAGATCCGCAAGGACCTGAAACTGTAGTTCTGCGTCAAGGAGAGCCGGGGCGTCATGTCCCCGGTTACCCGCGGATGGCAAGGCTCGGCGCAATGGCGAAACCTGTACGAGGGGGAAGGAGTAATGGCAAGCAACGAGGCTCTGACAAACCGAGCGATCGGCATTCTGGTCAACCTGTCCGCCGGGCTCGATGAGACAGGTCGTGAGTGTGACGATGATCGGGTGCAGCTGACCGCTAACCTGCGTTTGGCCGCCGCCGCTGGCGCTGCCGCATTGTCCCAGCGCTCAAAGCGCTCAACGCCGTTCGCCAACGACACCGCTAGCCCGAATGTGAAGTTGGTCAAGTCCGCGGCTGGCTGGCTTGACCAGCTCAAGCAGGCCAAAGGCTTCCACGGCGATGTAACCGCGGCTGAGTTCCTGGGCGTGAGCCCAACCCAGTTCTCGCGCTGGCGCACTGGCAAAGACTTGCTCGACAACTACCACGCCTGGCAGATCGCCACCGCTTTGAACGTGAGCCCGATGGCGATCATCGGCAGCGTGAATTTTCACCATGCTCGTGATACCGAACGTACTCGTTGGTTGCACATGCTCACGACCGTCATCGACGCGGAGTTGCCTCCGATATCAGATGCAGTCATATCTGCCCCAGCCCCAGCGTTGGTACCTGTGGACCCACCAGCGAAAGAGGCGACCGCACAAGGGAGTAAGTGGACAGCAGAAGAGGATGCGCGGCTCGTCTCTGCGTATCAGGATTGTGCCGACGTAGCTGCCTTGGCCAAGTCTCATCGGCGATCGATCAAAGCCATCTTGCTGCGCCTGAGTCACACCCATCGCCTTCTGAGCAGTGAAACGTTAGCCAGTCTGTGTGAGCTGTATGGCGTGGATTTGCGCCACCAGGGGCGAGACAAAAAGCCTGCACGCAAAACTCCTCAGGCCGCGGAAAAGTCGCAGCAGTCTGCATCGTCAGTTTTTTTGTAATTGAGCGCGTTGGATGCCGATCAATTATCGGATGTAAGGACGAGTAGTTGTGCAAACCAGTGTTTCAACCACCGCCCCGATTACCGGGGCTTTGCAGCGCCACGACGTGAGTGCACGTCGTGATTTATCAACCATTTGGAAGGGGAAAAACATGTCTGCAACTACCGATGAGCAAAAGTCCTTCAGCAGGTGGCTCATGGAGGTTTTCGTTGCCATTTCGGTGATATTCAATCGGCTTTGGCTCGGACTGGTAGCAGTGCCTGCTGGTTTAGTGCTCACTTGTTTGCTAATGGCAAACGACTTTTCGCCGACCAAGGTCATTGAAAGTGTCATGGTCATCAGTCACGAAACGATGCAGAACTTGCAACCTGGAGCTGTGGTTGGCACATACCGATGGACGGAGTGCGCCGACGCGATTCATTCAAAAAAACTGAGCGCACCTGTCACCAACGATCAGTGTAACCACCTCGTGAATCGTGCCGGTACATTGTCTGAGGCGTTGAACGGTGTTGGGCCCATTGCCTACTTGTTCCTCATCCTGGCGGTGTTGTCTTTCATTGCCCAGTTGTACATGTGGCCGAGTTCCCGTTTCGGTATGCGCTCAAAACTGGCGCGCTTGCTGCGAATGAACCATTCGTAACCGTGAAACCGCCGGGCAGACCGAGTTCTTGTATCAAAGGGGCTTGGCTGTGCAGGGCGGGGCAATCGAGTGGGTTGCTGTTCGTCAACTTGACCAATTGTGCCATCCAAACCATCAGGCACTAACGATGGCACATCTCGGCTCAAGCAACCGCCCTGTATCCAAGGCTTTCAGAGCTCTGAGTCTGTCGTCACTAGCGATGGCACATTTGGCGGTCGCTCTAGCGCCAACTCCCAGGTAATCCGGAATGTTTCACAGATCGTTCAATGAGCGATCTGTGTTGATCGTCAAGTCACCAGCGAAAATGGAGCCTAAACCATGAGTGAGCCAAACCACTTCCGTCCCGACCAGGCCGGGAATTTACCATTCACCACTGAGGTCGAGCTCCTGCTAGGTGGTATCAGTCGTGCGATGCATCCCGACGGCACCCTCCAGTTCACCGACCAGAATTGCGAGCCAGTGGCGTTGTATTCGCCTCGGCTCAATGAGCATGCGCTGGAAGCATTTTGCGAGCAGCACATTGAACGGTATCGAGCACACCACCAGAAGCACAAAACCGCCATTCAGGAAGACGAGACGCCGCCCATTGAACCGTTTTGGGAGTAAGGCAGGTACTTGAATTGTTGAATGACTGGTGACGAGAATAAGGCTTGAATAGGTGCGTTAAACGCACCTATAATTCCCGCGTCAACGATAAATGGGAAGGCCTTCATGATCGACAACAATGACCGCAAAAAAGATTTGGAAGACGTTGGCGTGCTGTTTCACGCGCTCATTCGCTACATCGAAGCCAATGAGGAGATGCGCGACCAGTCGGTGGTAGCCGCGGGTTACGCCAACCTTTTGGATATGGCTGGAGTGGCCGCACAAGCGCTCGCCTTGCAGCATCAGGAAGAAGGTGATGACTGGGACGGATGTGTCTGGTTTGAACTGTTGGAGAAGATCGACGCAGGCAGCCTCGCTGAGGCGCTTATGGCGGATGAAGACCCAGATGTGCCAGCGGTAGTGCAGGAGTGGTTGGATCGCATTGAGTGATCCCCATCGCAAAAGTTGCTGGCGCAACTGCGCTTAACTTTCAAGCCAGCTTCCAACAAAACATTCCTCCAGCGTGCCACTTTCAGAGGTGCCGCCCGGCAAGGTAACAACAATTACAGGTGTGATCATGAAAGAAGAAGCAACGGCCGCAATGGCGAACTTGGAACTGTGTCGCGAGCTTTACCCCGAGGAACAGCGCCGACAGTTCTATGCGGTGTATCAGGAGGCTCGTATGGCTGCCAAAGCTGCGGCTGACGAACTATTCTCGCTTGAAGACCCCCGTGGATGGCGCTTCTGGCAGCGTCCTAAGCACGATTGGCTATGGAAACGAAATAAGTTGGATGAGGCGTTTCGCAAAGCGCGCCTGATTGTCAAAAAATTGGAGGAACAACACCCGCTGCTTGCGAAGGTTTTCATTCACCGCGGCAACCCGGTCTGATTATTTGTAGTGGCCTTTTCCAAGCCTCGCATTTGCGGGGCCGATTAATTAGAAGGGTGCCCGTTCTGGTATCCAATTGATGAACAGAGATCAAGCATGGCCAGTGAACCTCTCGGGAAAACGATCATGAGCAGCCCCACCAAAGCCCAACTGGATCAGATCTATCGCAACACTCACAGCGATTACAAAGGCCTGTCAGAAGATGGTGTTCGCATGATTTTGGTTTGCCGGGGGGCGACCTGCCTTGTCGCCTTGGAAGACCTGACGCCGGAAGAGGCCTCAAAGCGACTTCCGAGATCCAAGGAATAAATATCTTTCGTCGCACTAACGGCCCTTAATGTCCTTTTGCAGTACAGAGATTGACCAGCGACAAACTGTCGTCAGGCCTGGTAGAACGCTTGTAGATGCTGATCATTAGCAACCAGCACGTGGCCGCTGAGTTCGTATCGCGCCAATCCTGATAGGGTTGTTCTGTAGAGCTGATTCTTCACACCCTCGCTTCAATGCATTAACCTATTTGCCAAATAATAACCAAATAGGTTATTGTCCTTCGTATGGAAAAAAGAACCCCACACTGCAAGCTGTCCGTTGTGAAGGCCTTGATTGGTGCGGGCAAAGTGAAATCGACCACAACCGCGCTCATTGGCGCTGCTGCGTTGGGTTTCGACTTTGAAGGGATGGTCGGCATCGTATTGCTGCTCACGCCTGCCGACTTCTACAAGAGCATGACAACCTACGCCGACCACACCACTTGGCAAGACGTCTACCGTCCGAAGCTGGGCGATGGTCGCCGGGTTTATCTGAAACTCACTGTGACCGATGACGCGTTGATCGTCTCGTTCAAGGAGCAATGACATGAAATGTCCAATCTGTGGGGGCGCGGAGCTGGTGACTGACACCCGCGACCTGTCGTACACCTACAAAAACGAATCGACCGTTATCCCGGACGTACACGGCGAGTTTTGCTCTGCGTGCGGGGAATCGATTTTGGGCGTTGCTGAGTCGAACCGTGTAAGCGCGGCAATGCTGGCGTTCAACAAGAAGGTCAACGCGGCCGTGGTGGATCCGCTGTTCATCACCAGCGTGCGCAAGAAGCTGGCGCTTGATCAGCGCCAAGCCGCTGAAATCTTCGGCGGGGGCACCAATGCGTTCTCTCGGTATGAAACGGGGAAGGTAAAGCCCCCGATCGCGCTGGTGCTGCTGCTCAAGCTGCTCGATCGTCACCCGGAATTGCTGAATGAAGTGAGAGCGGCATGATCGACGACGGCCTCGAAGAGGCTCGCATGGATCTGGCGAAAATCAAAGCGTCGCTGGAAACATCGCTGGCGGCCCTTGAGCTGGTACCGATCGAGCCGGGGGCCGATGCAATCGCTGTCAGGGCGCGAGTAGTGGAGGAGGTCAAGCAGACCCTCCAAAGCGTCGAGCTGCTGGCCCAAAACATCGGCGGCATCCCTGCGCCTGTTCTCCACTGATGACACTGAGGCCCCTATGAGCGAAATGGATGAAAAGACCAAGCGACTGGCTGAATGGCACGAAACGCTGAGCGGCACGATCGTGCGCGGCAGCTACGACGCTTGGCACGCTGAGTTGCGCCAGGGTGTCCGGATGATGAAAACCGAGGGGCTGATAAGCGCTGAGGAAGCACGTGAGCTGCTGGAGCTGGCGGACGCTGCGCACAGCCACATGATCGAATCCCTGAACGATCGCTGATCGGCCTCGATGCCGTTCGCTGCGTCATAAACCAACCCTCAACACTCAAGGAATTTGTTATGAGCATCAACACAGAGCGCACCTACCGTCTCATCGGCAAAGACCAGGCCGACGCGACGTTTTCCGTCTTCCCTACCGGTCAGCTGCAAATCGATTTCCTGCATACCCTGTGCAGCGTGCGAGCTCATACCAAGCAGCTGCGGTTCGAGCCGCGGGTCGTCGCTGGCCACCTTGAGACGGTACGCATCACCTACGAACACGGCAACGATGTGTTCTGGAGTGTGACCATCAGCCCGACCGATGCCGAAGAGCTGCAGAGCATCATCCGTGCAGCTGCCGAATCGCTGGAAAAGATCTAAGGCCAAACGCCGCGTAGTAGATAACCAAGTTAAACCGAGGGCCGGAGCGATGATTCGTCACCGGCCCTCTGTGCATTTTGGGGTGACACACTCGACCCTTTGCGATCCGGGGCGACCTTACGTACGGTTGGCTTTTGAGCCCAACAGGTCCTCTCTAGCGATGGCACATTACGCATTCTTACCGTCAGTTTTCTCTAACGGGACGCGGGGGCGGAGACTGACTGTGCCCATCAAAAGGGCTACTCCATTTGCGGAGTCTAACGATGGCACAACTCAGACCCCTTGTACTTTTGTGGCCTTTAATCGGACGACATTGCAGTCGAAACCCATCGGTGACGAGATCCCTTTCGCAAAGCGCAATTGTGAGTCCAGAAGCTTGTCGCTGGTCTTGACCTCGACCAGACTCATCTGCCCGCCCTCGATCACGATCAGGTCGGGCCACCCAGCGCGGTAATCGTAAGGTGCATCGGAGAACGCCATTAGCAGGTCCGCCAGTTTCTCCCTACCCAGTTGCTCGAATAATTCCAGCATGAATGTCGCCTTCACCCTCGGAAAAAATGACGCGAGGGTTGAGCTTCTCGAAAGCTCGCTCACATTTCGCTCAAGTGCGTCCGATGTAACATTCCTAACGGAATATACAATCTCGGCAGTGTGCTCCACCAGAATCGTCATCTGTGCTTCCAGGTAGCGGTTGACCGCATCGACTCGATCGCCGAATGGATTCCTGCGTGCCAAAGTTTCTAGTGCAGCTGCCTTCATGAGTAAAAGGGCAGATCCTCCTTCGCAATAACTCACGCTGGCGCCGGCGTCGGCAAACATCTGACCAACCACTTCCTCAGGTAGTCCGACCGGGTTTCCCTCTATTGACCAAAGACGTTTGTCATGTTTCTGCGCCCGCACCTCGGTCAGCGACCAGCCGATATCGGCGCACTGATCGGCCAGTGAGATCTTCTGCTGTTTCATGGGGTACATCCTTTGTCAGGTGAATTGATACCGCTATTTCCGTATAGCTACGTGTTATGTATCATTCAGATACCAAGAGGCATTTTGCTTCCGTGGGTTCCAGACGATCACGCTCGCTGCGCTGTGTTGATTCAAGCATGGCGAAGCCGGTAAGCAGAACTCAATCAATAAAACGGCGGGTCAGCCCTACAGCAAGTGGCAGAACTCGACACCTAGAAGGGGAAGCCATGAGCAACGAAACGGCCCAATGCGCATTGCGCAAAATGGACAGCGACCTTGAGCTGCATCACCGCACCTGGGAGATCGATGGCGATCTCTATCGTTGCCGTCACTGCAAGTCCGGCCAACTGTCCAGCAAGGGCGCTGAGAAGTTTGTCCACGCATCTGATTGTGTAGCAAAAAGCACGGTCAGTGATCACCCTTGGCTTGACCTCGTTCGTCATACCTCAGCTCTGTCCAGACCTACTCAGGTCGAGCCCTGCTCGGGTTCCATGTCTCAATTGGAAGTTGCAGGCGAGGCCCACGCCATTGAAAACCGCTCTGAGGGTCATTACAGGCAGGTGGGCTGCTTGCACAACGGACCGAAGGAACAGACCTATGTCTGAACTCTTGTTGAAGGCACTAGGTCCGCGTCCGGACCGCCCAGTCGATGGTTTTTTTATTGCTGCGCAGTTGGCCCAAGTTATCAGCGACGGGACTCTGCCGGTCGGTACCAAGCTGAGTCAGCAGGCTATCGCCAACCATTACAACGTCAGCCGCATGCCGGTGCGTGAAGCACTGCGCTGCGTCCAGGCTCGCGGGCTGATCGACGGCAAGCCACACCACACGCCTAAAGTGGTGGCCAGCGCTCTCATCGATGATTCGATGGCCAAGGCTCAAGCTGAACTGGGCAAAGCATTGCGGCTGCTGGAGAAGTGCTTGCCTCGCCTTGACCGCCCGAATGATGCGTTGGCGCCAGTTGTCGCCGAATTCCTCGCCGCCAATCAGGCAGGCCAAGGTGGTGACCAATGAGCACCGGTCAACAGAAATTCCCATGGAAGGCGCACGGGATCACCTTCACCAGTCGTGTCCATCTTGAGCAGACAGTAGAGAGCCTTTCAAAGGGCAAGTCCGCCGCGCATGTAAACGCTGCACAAACCCTGCTGCGAGACGCAATGCACCACTACAAGCTCAGCACCGACCAGTACACAGATATCAAGGAGAGATTGCACCTATGAGCCAGACGCCCGAATTCAACCTGAACACGCCCGACGGCGGACGCGGTTATATCGACAGCCTGTTCAAGACCGTGCTGAAGCGGCACGACTTCCGCCAATACATCAACGATCGGCTCGCCGGTGACTTCGCCTGCACGCTGGCACAGTACCTCGAAAGCCTGAATGCCCAACTTGCCGAGCAGGTTCACAAAAACACCACTGAGGTCTCGCGCTACAACGATGAGTTGCAGGTCCGTCTGCATCTGGCTGACGAACTGATTCGTGATGCGTGGCGCCTGATGGATGGTCAGGACGCGAAAACGTCCAGCTGGCACCTGCTGGCCAGCCTCTACATTAACAATCCTGACGCCGCTGGCGTGGACATCAAGGCAATTGGCTTGATCGATACCGCCCGCGTGGATCTGTACGAGCGCCTACACATGCAAGAGTTCGCGCTGGTGCCGTACTTTGACGACAGTGTGGCCAAATGGTTTATTCCCCCGGCGGACGATGATCAGCACGACGGGCAGGCCTTCGGCACCTGGCGTCAGGCCATCGACTCGCTGGCGCAGGTTGGCGATCTGCCGTTGGCGCCTGTCGTGAGTGAGGTCGAAACCTCGCTGGGTGATCTTCAAGCCCGTCATTACCGATTGCTTGCCGACATGGAAACAATCGCCGCCCGACAGGTACCGGTCACACTTCCCATTGCTGAGTTCGCTGCTGCTGCCATGGCGGACGCCCTGTCGAATACCTTCAGCGGCTTTAAGTGGGAAGACTTCCAGCGCATCGCAAACAAGCCCGGTGTTCATTGCGCATTGGCCGCATTCTCCGCGGACTCAACCGGCGACAACGGTGTGAGGGTCGTGCAGGCCGTCATTGAGGCGCTGAACATTCACCAGTCCTCCACCAGCCCCTGCAACGACTGTCACGTCGCAGATTTCTGCATGTCGATCAGGCAGGAGGAAATCCGCTGCTCGTGTAATTCACCTAATCAGGTCAGCAAGGCCGCCATGGGGGATGAACGCCATGAATAAGCCCGTTTCCGGAACCCTGTCTCGAGAAACCCTAACCACCGCTTTGCTGGCCATCACAGCTGATCTGGAAACTCTGGCTAATGGCGCTGCTATCCAGCACCACAAGATCGCGGCCGCCGAAATCCGCGCTCTGCTGAATGGCCAGGAAGGTTTGGGAAGTGATCCAGTAGCTGAGCTGGCGCCGGACTTTGTAGCCAGCCTTCGGCTGCGGTACACCTCAACTCCTGTTCCACCCTGTCGCGTGTGTGGTGGGGTTTTGCATGTAGCCAAGTGCGGTGGCGGTAAAGCAACGGTGTATGCCTGCAAGGGCGCCACACGCGAGGATAACTCGACCGATTGTGCTCACTATGAACAGAGCCAGTTCATGCACCGGAATGCGGGAGACGATGAGGTCATTGCGTTTATTGATGCGGCCACTACTGAGCTTGAACGCACCAAGCGTTTCATGAACATCAATGCGGAGTCTGCCCAAGCCAAGCATCTGGAAGCATTGCGCTATCGAGACGAGCGTGACGCCCTGCGCATGCTGTTGGTTCCGCCAATGGGAATTGGGCGCTTGATCAATTCGCAAGACAACAGCGGTACCGACCAGCCGCTGTTCGCAGTGATGGAAAAGCGCGGAATGGTCACCCTCGAAACACACGACCACGACCGTATTGAGTGGTACCACTCCGAAAACGTCTCCACGGCAGATGACCGCACCGCCCTGCGACTGGAGGCGATACACGCCGCCGGACGAGAAGTGAAGGGCTGGGAGCGTTACGCGGTGAAGGATATCGACCTGTTCGTAACCGCCTGCTTCACAGAGCAAGGGTGTATCGACTTCCTAGCTCGTGATGGCCATAACCACACCAAGCCATTCATCTGCGCATTCGGCAGTTATCGCAACGGGGAGTACCAGAAGCTCCGTGATTGGCTGAAATCGCTCCCAGCAACTCAAAATGCGGAAACACAGCTATGAAGGCACAAACCCCGGCGACAGTGAAAACCAGCTGCGAGCCAAAGCTCTATCCTGACCGTCTGTGCCATCTCGATTACACGGCACATCCACATCGTTGCGGGTGCTTGGGTGGCGATGACGAAGCGCAGCGGCGTTTCAACGAGTACCGAGCCATGACCAATCCCCCAACGATTGCCGACGTATTGCGGGGAGATCTTGAGCTTGTCCTGACTTACGGATGCAGTACCGACGCATCGAAGGCGGCATGGGAAAAGCTGCGTGCTCTACTTGATGCGCCTGTGGAGTCGCAAGGGCTAGCCTCGCCGCTCAGTGACACCGCCCAGGCGCAGTTAATCGCCATTTGTCGTGGCGCTGCGCAGCGGTGCGATGAGCAGCATGCGTACATGGCTGCGGCCAGTAGCGACCCTCACAACTGGTTCCCGCATAAATGGGTGATGGACGCCATGCGCTCCCTGCTGCAAGTCAACGCGCGCAGCCAGCAATCAACCATCAATCAGCTACAGGCACGCATCGAAGAGCTGGAACGTGAGCGCGGGCAGCCGGTTGATAAGTGGCTGGACATGGCCTCTGCGCCACGTGACGGAACCATGGTGCGCTTGCTGGTTGAGTTCGAAGAACACTCGACAGAGGATGTGGATCAAGCCCCTACCATCGGCGCGAACAACTTTGACAATGACGGGGAAGATCGTTGGCAGTTCGCTGGCTGGTGCTGGTCGCATGACCATTTTGTGGAGGGCAAAGGCGTCCCGGTTGGCTGGCTCCCGTTTCTGCACGTTCAGGTGGCACCGGCGGCGCTCCCTGATGGCTACTGCATCATGCCGAGAAGTCTGACCGCCGAGAATGGAGCGAAAGCGCTACTGCTTGGGGAATTCAAGGTGACGGTAACCAAAGAATGCCCCGAATGTGCCGAGCTGGATGACCAGAACGAGCAGTGCGAGATTTGCGACGGTGAAGGCCAGTACAGCCAGAGTCACATAATTTCGTGGGATCAGATCAAGTTCATTTATAGCAAGGCGGTGGGGGGGCTGTCTCTGAGCCCAGGTCGCGTCGAACTCCAAGCCGCAAGTTTTGCAGAGCTGGGTCGCCTGCGAGGAGAGGCGCTGACCTTCACATACAAACACCCATCCACTACCGAGCGGCGCACCGTCAGTCTGTCACGTGCCGAAGTCGCCGAAGGTATGGAAGCCACTTTGTACGAAAAGCTTGTTGCGCAGCTATGCCAATGTGAATCGGTTGGCGAAACGAACGTGGTTGATTGCAACTGCCATCAGTACGGCCACGATTTTGAGCGAGTTGCGGAGACTGACTTTGAAGGGAGCGCGGTATGACTGAACAAATGATTGAAGTACCGCTGGTGCTTAACGAGCAACAGCGCAGGGACGTATTGCGGTTCCACGAAACCACCGAGGATGATCAGGGCTACGACGTCCCTGCTGATCGGATGAAGTCGCTGGCGCGTGTCGGGTTAATCCGGTCTATTGGGTTCAAACGTTACGAATTCACAGATGCAGGCCTGGCGGTGGTTGTGGCAATCAACGGCGCCGCCAGTGATGCCTTCCATACCCCATCCACGGGTGACGCTGCTGGGATCCAACCATTCGCCTGGATCGCGGACTTCGCCGCATGCGGCGGTGGCCGGAGCGTTTTCACCTCCGAGCAGGCTGCACACAATACCGACCGCATGTGCGCTAAAACGCCGGTTTATACACTCGAATCCCGAGCTTCGGCCTTGGCGGCGATTAAGACATTGGAAACCGCCGGGTACGCCTATAAGGGGGGCGAGGTGTGGGAACCGCCGGTAGGCGCTGCACCGGAATTAAGCCAACACCAAGGGGCACCGGTGGATCTCTCTCTACAGAGCATGCTGAACCTGAATTGGTCGGCGGCGGATGTTGTTCGCGCTATTACCGATCAAGGTCCGCTGTACCGCAAACCGCCGGTGAGCCACGGAGATACAGCTTCACTTCGCAAGGTGTACGACTTGATCGGCCTTTCCTACAGCCAGCCGGTGTCTGTGCTGCTGGTGAACTTCACCAACATCATCCGGTTCGCTAACCTTCTGCATGCGATCGAGCGTGAGTTTTTCATGGTCCCCGGCGAGCCGAGCGACGAACCCGAGGACGAAGGTTGCGAGCCTGATGACGTTTGTCTGGTGAATTGCTGGGGATCCTCCGAAGCGGAATACATCGAACAATTCCGGGCAGCACTTTCCACACTGACAGAGCCGCGCAGTACTGCGTTGGCCAAATACATCGCTGTCGTAGATGGCTGTTACCGTCTTGCCAGCATTCACTCCGGCAGTATTGACGGAGTTGATGAACAGGGTGGCGATGAGCACTCGGACCCAATCTGCGCCATTTTTCACCGTCTGTATTACGCCCGGTACCTGTTACCCAAAACAGTACCCGGAACGGCGGCAGTAATGACCAATACGAGTGGTCAAGCTCACTGCCCTCATTGCGCGGTGTGCCATACGGCCGAGGAGACGTGTATCCAAGCTCTGCGCCGAACTCTCTCGCTTTATGAGCGTACCGAGCATGGGACTGAAGGTGTTGAACCATGCGCCTGAAGAAAGCTGAACGCGAGCAACTACGGCTGAAATATGGTGGCCACTGCGCCTATTGTGGCGTTGTGCTTGTGGGTAACAGATGGCACGAGGATCACCTTGAGCCGATCATCCGACAAGTCGATAAGCCCACCGAGCGACCCGAAAACCATCGCCTCGACAACATGATGCCCGCCTGCGCCCCGTGTAATCGAAGTAAAGGGCGGCAGGAGCTTGAAGGTTGGCGCAATTGGCTTGCAGGGCACGTGAATAGCCTCAATGAGTATCACGGCATCTATCGAATGGCAAAAGCCTTTGGGTTGGTCGTGGAGACGGCGGCTCCGGTCGTCTTCTACTTTGAGAAATGCCCGGCGGGGCGAGAATGAAAGCCCTGACTATTCGGCAGCCTTGGGCTTGGCTCATTGTGCACGCTGGGAAGAACGTCGAAAACCGCAGTTGGCGGTCTCACTACCGCGGCCGCTTTCTGGTGCATGCGGCAAAAGGAATGACCCGACGCGAATACGAAGAAGCCAGGGCGTGGTCTTTTGCATGCGGAGCGATTGAGATCCCTGCGTTTGGTGAACTGGACCGGGGCGGTGTGATTGGTTCGGTTGAATTGGTAGACGTCCTCGATCACAGCGACTCGCCCTGGTTCATGGGGCCAAAGGCTTTTTTGCTACGCGATCCGCAGCCCCTTCCATTTGCGCCGCTCAAAGGTCGACTCGGATTCTTCGAGGTACCAACCGCTTATGACTGACATAGACGAATTGCAGGAGGAGCGTCGCCTCTGCTCCATCTGTGATGATCCAATGATTGTGGGGCAGGCCTTCCACGGCATTAGCCAAGTCCATTGGGATTGTGCTCAGCAGGCGCCGGCGGAAACTCCTACCGGGGTTTTATTTGTTCATGCGGCAACAGGGGCCGCGGGTGCTATGGGAGAAAGCCGCGGCTTACGGCCTCAACCCCGTATGCCCGAACCGGGACCGACCACCGCAGATGTTCGCGTCACCTCAATGGACAAGAACGCACGCCAGGTTGAGTCTCGGCAGTGGGCGGAGATTTGGCGAACCCCGGAGAATGGCCGAACCTGCATCGGGTTGGAGTGCCCATTCTGCTTCGAGGTCGTAAAAGCGTATGTATGGTCTCTACCGAACGGTAAGAGGTGCCTGTGCGGTGCGTTTCACGGGCGACTCAAGTCGACGCATTGGCGTCAGGCAGAGTCATCCGCGGACACTTCGTCCTTCGTGAACCTGGCGGCGACTGATCAGTAATTCAATCGAGGAACATAAACTTGAACCAAGAACTGAAGGCCTACCAGTTGGGCGACGATATTGTTGCCCACTACAGTCCGGAAAAAGCACTCGACTTTCTGCGTCGCTTTTGCGGATTAACCGATGAGGTAGGTATCGAGGATATCGAGTTGACGAGCGATATTTTGCTCGACACCGAAATGCTCGAGGAGGACGGCACGCCGGCCGGGACTCTGCGTGCTCACCTCGCTGCGGCTACTGAACCATGCTATCTGCATGGGTCTGAATAACGAGACCCACCTCGTGATGGTCGATGTGACCCATCTCCTGGGACAACGCCTACACCCTCAGGAGAGAATCATGAACAGTCATGCAGGTACAGTTGTGAAGAACGAAACCACCGGAGATGATGTTTCGCCAGAACAATTGCACGTGGTTTTTACACCTGACCACGAGGAGGAAGGCAGTGGCCTCAAAGTCGACATTTCAGAATGGTTGAGAGAGGCAGGTCTTCCAGATCTGACGCTCCTGTGGACTCACACGGAAGTTTTCAACATCGACCATGTTGGCCGAATTCTAGAGTGGTATTACGTCGACAAAAATCCCGATCTCAAAACTCTCGTTGAACGATGCCGGCGCATTAATCGGGAGGTGATGCCGTTCGATTATCGGTGTACGTTCAATGCAGAAGCTCTAAAGGCTTGGATCCTCGCAAATCGTCATGACCTCGGTAATTCGCTGGTGTGCTTGCGCAACTCTGTAATTGTCTACACCACGGATACGCCGGGGTTCAAGTCGAAAGGATCGTACTTTTGGTACAAATTGAATTTCGGTACCAGGTCCACAGAACGGTTTGATAGTGAGCTTGAAGCGGCCAACAACGCAGTAGTTGTGCTCAGTCTTGCATAGTCTCGGCATCTCAACATTCACCTAAGCCCTGATCGCATTGCGCGGTAGGGGCTTTTTTGTGCCCCGTGCGAACAGCACCGCAATCGCTGCGGTGGTTTCATGCGCTGTGTTGCGCATCTCCCAGTACGAAGATTACAACCTCCCGGAGACGCCCTCATGAATCTGCTGAACGCTAACGATCTCACCTGGCCAGAAAAAATTGCTTTCGACGATTTCAAGATCTTCGAAGGTCGAGTTCCCTGCGAAGGTGTTGCCTCAGCCGAACGATGGCTCGAAAAAAAACGCAGCGAGTTCATCGCCCATATCATGCACGTCAATGAAGAGGCAAGTTACATCGCTTTCCTCGCACGATTGAACAACGAAACTCCATCGCCGGCGGTCCGCCCTGCTGAACTGGTCGCAAAGCAATGAGAACACGACTGCTGGTGCTGGTCTCGATAAAAGGTAAGCCGCAGATGACACATGTCCGTGGCCTATTCCGGTTAGCGATCACCGCACGCAGTACAGACGAATATTTGTGCTGCGTGGTTTCTTTTCAATAAACGTACTACCCACCCCGACCATCTCTATGGTCGGGTTTTTCTTTGTGAAAACCGTAGGTTTATCAGCAAAAGGGCAATTTAAAAACGGCTTTGACAGGTGCCTTAAACGCACCTAAAATGATCTCATAGGCATTTCTGTGGAAAAACAGCGATGAGCACACCTACTGCATTTCAAGCCAGCAAAATATTGCCCATTAGCACCCACGCTATGCCACCTAGCCAGACCAGGTGGACGCTATGCGAGCAGGACAACAGAGTAGCTGTGATGAAAGATGACAAACCAACGTTCATCAAAGATGTTCGAGTTGTCCTCGGCAGCGAGTCCGGCACTGTTGGGTCGTGCATCGGCTGCGGTGAAGAAAAGGTGCGTGACGGTGCACTGGGTAGATTGAGCATTTGACCACAGAATGGTTGTGCAGGGCCTGCTCCGAAGGCCCACCAGCAGCCAACGACGAATGAAAGGAAAGACGTGATGAACACTCGTAACAGTTCCCGCTTGATTGATGCCGATGGCCACGCAGCTTGGGTTACTCGCGAAGCAGCAGCTCGCTATCTGCGCCTTGGTCGGCAGCTCGGCTATACCTGGCGTCAAACCGAGTTTGGTTGGAAAGCCAACTGATCAGGGAAAAGCCGCTGAACCTCAGGCCTTGGCCCACTAACTTGTGCCAAGGCAGCGAAGTCAAATTAGATTTTGAGCTACCCAGGAACAAAACGGAGCAGTAGCCAAGCAGGCCGGGTTCGGTTTCGTCTGGTGTGGCAGATCGAAGTTAAGTAGGAGAACTACGATGCCGATGAAACCACTTTGTCTTTGCTGCGATCGCTGCCGTACGCAGCAGCCAACGGCCAGAAGCTACATGACGGCCGGTGTTTGTTACACATTGTGCGATCCTTGCCGTGAAGAGTTTGATCGTCCAGCGACGCCGGATCGTCCTCTTGACGAGCGCAATGCCTCCCTTAATTGGTTGTTTTAAACTATCCGTCCCTTGTGAGGAGCAACAATGAAGACTGACATTCGAATCGCGGCGGTGAAAATGATCGGCCTCGCCTTGGATGAGGTGAAAGCCTTCGACGGCCTGTTACCTCCCGCTGATCCGGAAGTGAGAAGTGCCGCTCCGCAGACTTTCCTCGATCTGGTTAAGCAATACTCCGGCGATCGATTACCAGAGCATGAGTTGGTTGTTGCGATTGATGCGATAGCGCCCCTGTTCCCTTTCTATCAGTTCGCCTGGAGGTAGAGGGGGGGGGCGCCCAGGTACACTACAAGCCCAGCCGTCAAACGTTGGGCTACCCAGTAAAAGGATGCTCCTCTGGCGTCCACAACATCGAAGGAATGACCGGATATGACCACCAAACCTGATACATCGTTGCGATGCTCCCCGATTGCGTCACGCTGCAACTTAGAAACGGACAGCTTCATCGCGACGCCGGCCCTCCTGATTCACTGCGGCTGAGATAAGGGTATAGACCGATGGCGGATCAGTTTAAGCATCACCTACGGCTCAAGCGTCCGTGCGCAAATTGCCCGTTTCTCCCGAAGGGTGCGATTGAGCTTGCATCAGGGCGACTTGAGGAAATCATCAGCGAGCTCCTCGAAGATGACCACAAAACGTTCCCTTGCCATAAGACGGTTCACTCGGCAGGCGGGGGCGAATGGGACGATGACGGCAACTATATGCCGTCTGGCCATGAGGCCATGTGCGCAGGCGCAGCGGCCTTCCTCATGAAGCACCACCGACCAACTGTCGGCATGCGCTATGCATTCGCAACTGGGGCCGCTTCACCAACCGATTGGGATGAAGCCAAGACTATGACAATTGAGTGAAAGGAAACAGGCTGTTTGAGTAGAGCCGGGGAGGAGTAGGACTGGTAGCCCAAAATTAGAGAAAACTCGATCGGTTACATCCAAGCCCTGGCCTAAAAACTGGGGCCAAGTCAGTGAAGAGGCGCGGCTTTCGTGTCTGTCCAAGAAAGGAGATCATGTGAGCACTAATGCAGATTCCGTGGAGTTGACTCTGATTTACGGAAAGCCGGGCGAGTTGGGTCGTACGTCAGAGCCCCAGAAATATTCAGTGTTGATAGGGCGCCTAGATAGCTGCTACTCGGTTCTCATCACGCCTTCAGAAATTGGCATTGAACTACTTAAGGCACCTGGTCTTTCTCGCGCACGGGTCAAGCTTACAGACGGTACTGTGCTTGAGGGTGCAGTGCGCGCTGTTCAGTACAATTATTTCGAGCTGGTCGAGGACTGGCGTTCAGCGTAAGAACTGCACAGAAGGCCAAAAGCCGAGGTCAATTAGCTTGCGTTTATTGTCAGCACGCCGCCTTGCGGGCTTCGTCAGTGAAACAAGGCGCTTTCGGCGCAAGGGAAGAGAATGATTTTCAGCGAAGAAATAACCGGCCAAATCTGCAACGCCGTCCCAGGCATTACGCCCACCGTGTTGCGCTCCGTACTCAGCGTAGCGGGGGAGGGGAGTCAGCTGCTGTTCATCCAAGGTCAAGGGAAGCAGGTAATCGATGAGAAATCGAAGTATCCCGACTATCTTCAGATTGAAATCGGCGACGCTCAAGAGGCGATGGCGCTGTCACGGCGGCTTTTAGAAGCGTGTACTGCTGCCATTGGAAACGGCGGTGCCCTACCGTCTCCAGTCACCTTGTTGATTGCCGGACAAGCAATCATCAGCGAGTAGGAGAAGCGCATGCTGATCAAAATACGAGAGGGAGACGTATTCCCCCTGAATCGGCCTCAGCAGGTCTGGTGGGGAGATAGTCCCGAGGTGATGCAAGTCGCTCGTTTCGCAGGCCAGGAAATGCTCGCGATTACTGATGATGCTGGTGCTTTCGAGTTGGACTATTTGGGCCATATTGGAAGCGGTTTTGTCAGCATCGAAGACGCTAAAGCGGCAGCGCCCGAGTTTGCTCGGAGCGTCTTAGAACGGCTCCGCAATACTGTCCAGGACGTTTAGAACCCTAGCTGCCTAAAAAAAACCGTCCCGCCCATGCCCCGCACTAAACGTGGGGCTGATTCCGTAGTGGAGGCTCGCTTTAGTGACTCCGATCGAGTAGGTAAAATCATGAAATCCAAGTTTTTGTTTTTGCTTTTCACAATTGCATTTGGCGCTCAGGCGGAGATGAAACCAGGTACCCCAGAAGCAGCTGGTGCAATGGCCATACCGTATTTGACCAACCGATTCATTGTCGTTGCGCCTCCGGAAGTTGAAGGCGATGAAGCAACTGTAAAGGCGCTGATCATGGGGCAGGAATGCACGCTGAATATGGTTCGAGCTCCAAACTCACAGAATGCATACGGTTGGTCTGTTTACGGATCGGTCTGCGGAGCAAGAACCGCTGCGCAGCAAGAAAAGTGGTTGAAGGATTACAACGCCAGCAGTATGTCGCACCATGAAGTGGGCGTTAAACTGAGCGGTCCAGGTGCTAGTTCTGAAACCGCTGAGAAATGAGCTGTCGCCGGCGGCATAACATGATGCGACCTTCGGTAAAGCTGTACGAACCTCATTTTCTTGATCGGTGTTGGCCATCTCATTCCACACACCAACTCGTCAGGAAATACACGCCATGCGAAAACAACCCCAACTCGTTTTCAAAAATGTGACCGGCATTGAGGCTGCAAAAGCTCTCGCTGAAAAGCTTTTGGAGGAGTCCGCTTTTTATCAGGTAACACCACTACCAGCAGGTGAGTATGAATTTGCTGTCAAACTTGACCGCCAATGCATGTTCGATGATGGTCAAGAAACAGAATCTCGGACTTACGAGGATGCCGACTTCTCGACCATGGACATGAATGGGCTGGTCAAGTGGTACATCAAAAATGTCGGGTACGACCCAGTTGAAGATGACCCATCCACAGACGTGGAGGAGCTTCGGGCGCGTTGTACAGAAATGCTCGAAATTGATCGCGCAGGCGGTCTCGACTCTGAATGAACGCCGTGGCACCTTCATTGAATAACGCAACAAAGCCCCCGGCCGAGCCCGGGGGTTTTTTTTCACCCATGGATTCGTGCTCGAACATCTATCAACTGGGCCGTTAATTTCCGAGACTTTCGGAATGGTCTGACATCATTGACTATTTGCACGCTTTATACTCGACCAGCCCAATCTATAGGACAGGAGTCTCAACATGAGCGATCACAACCAGGCTGTGCAGGATATGGAGGCTGAAGAAATGCGGCGGCAGCACATGGATGTCGCGCTCGCCGGTGCAGACAAAGTCCAATTGCGTGCCTTGTGGACGCGCACGGAGGATCTGCGCATGGCTAAGGACCAGGATGGTTTCAGCGCGAGCATCCTGGAGCTGTATTTCACCATTCGTGATCACGTCTTCAGCCGGGCAGTTCAGGATAAGGATGGTGAAGGGGCTCATCTGGAACATGTCGACTTAGCGCTCGGTGGCGCTGATATTAGCCAACTACGCGGCCTATGGGCGCACGGGGAAAATCTGCGCTTGTCTAAGGACGAGGAGGCTTTTGGTGCGTACGTATTGGAGCTGTATTTCAACATCCGCGATTACGTCTACGACCTGCCAAAGGTACTACTTCCCGATCTTGACGAAACATGCATCTCTGAGGTCTCTCCGGTTATGCACGGAGGCAGAGAGGAGCAGCCTAATGTCTGATGAAAAACGAGATGGAATGGAGAAGGCAGATGCCGTCGACACATTGGCCATAAAGCTGCCGGCCTATGAAGCCCGGTTCGAGGATGATCGCTCGCGCAAAGTCGCGCTGATCGTTCAAACGGATCGGTTTCGGCAGGCACTCAGGTCTTCACAACCACAAGGCTCGGCTGCCTTGGGAGGGCGGTATACGCCGATCACCACAAAGTGAGCTAGGCGAAAACCTGATAAAAAAAGCCGCCTTGGTGGGCGGCCTCGATCAAACGTTATTCGGGTATCACACCTCTGAAGGCTGATTTATGTTTTCTGAGCAAAGCCATTCATGAAGAGAATCTAGCAACGCGCCGGTCCATTTCACTCCTGATTTACTGCTCTCGCCGTGATACACGTTGAAGGTCTCACCTTTTTTGATGTCGGGCGGAACGCATGCCCTTCGCAGTACACTGTGCCCTTTGATGTCGTAGTCTTGATAGCCATGATCTGACGTGAACAAGACAACTTCAAATCCCTCGGCGTCCTTCACCTGGTCTGCACGCATCATGCTGCTGTCTCCGTTTTTCGTCCAAGGTACAGTTTCCGGGCATAGGACATGTCCACCTCCCGATCGACGCGAGCGGCGAAATCAAGTGTTCCCTTTTCCAATTGCTCAGGTGTCCAGGAATTGCCGATCGTGAGCCAGGTGGTACTCAGTACATTTCCACCCTCGCTCAAGTAATTGCCCATCGCTTTGAAACCGCCCTCAGATGTCGGAATGAGAGAGATCTGCGCGGTTTTGACACCCACCTCTGTTTCGTAGTCCTTCGAAGAGACAGCGATTGTGTACGCCATATCAAATTCACAAGGGGTCATCCAGCCGGCGGTGGCCAGGTGAACCGCAAGTTGCTTTTTCAACGCAGTGTATTGCTCAGTCATGTGCATGGTTACGCCTCTGTTTGCATGGTTCTGTGATATGCAACTCAGCCGGCAATAAAGAACCGTGGGGCAGCGTTCATGGAAAAATATCGTGTGGAGGACGGGGTGTCCGACGGGACATGTCATATCAAATGGTGTGTATGAATTTGGCTTTGACAGGTGCGTTAAACGCACCTATAGTGCTCCCAATAAGTCACTCGTTGGGATTGCTCATGAATTATTACGTCGTTGCCACAGAATCTTGCTTCTTGGACAAAACCGTGGAGGAGGGCGAGATTGTTTCCACCCATACGGCCTCTCACACTGCAAAGGAAAAGGCTGCAAAGCTCAACATTCGTAAGCTGTCATCCGGCAAAGGCCAGTTTGTTTCTGTTCAATCCGATACAACTTATCGTAAGGGTGATATCGCGATGGACCTCGTTGAGAAGCATCATGCTGATCAACGTGAGAACCTTTGCATGCGACTCATGGAGGCAATTCTTTCTGTCGAGCTGACTGGCATTGCTGCACGAATGGCCGACGACGCAGGCTACTACCTGCAAGATCTCGGACTGAGCATCGAGGAGCTTCGCGCCCAGTACGAACCTGTCGTTAGAAAGAACCACCAGGACGCTATAGCGTCTCGCCAAGCTCAGGCTCAGAAAAACGCTCGAGCCTATGTAGCGCAAAAGAGCGTAGACGAAATCAGAAGTGAGCCCTGCTTCGCTGTTCCAGCAGTCCGTGGCATTCAGTCGGGTGAAGAATATTACCTTGCCCAAGTACCCTATCCGATCCTCGCCAAGCTTTTTGTTTTCGACGAGGAGTCGGTCCCCGCTGAGTTGCGAGCTCAGCGCAATTTGAACAAAAAACGGGCGGAGGACATCAGCGACTACATCCTTGCCAATAGGCACGATTACGTTTTGCCGGCCCTGACTGCAAGCGTTGACACTGCGATGGCTTTCGAACCAATGGATGGGGGCAAACAGCTCGGAACCCTACACATTCCGATGAGCGCCATGATGCTCATCAACGATGGCCAGCACCGGCGTTTCGCTATCGAGCTGGCGCTGAAATCTGATCCGTCACTACAAAACGAGACAGCTCCGGTTCAAATACACTTCGACCAGGGGCTTCGTCGATCTCAACAAATTTTTGCGGACATCAATAGTAAAGCCGTCAAGCCTTCATCAGCGCTGAACGCACTTTATGACCACCGCAATCCTTACAACGCCTGGATTCAAGAAATTCTCAAGGCCATGCCGGAAATTAAGAAGCGGATCGATTTCGAGAACGCTACACCCGGTCAGCGTTCATACAAGCTCTGGAGCCTGGTTGCGTTTAAAAAGTTTGTGACACTGCTCACCGGTGTCAGCGAAAAGACCATTGGCCAGCAGGATCCGCAGCGATTGGCCGGCATTGCGGAGATGGTGAAGCGCTTCTTCGATGAGTGCGCCGAGCACTTGCCCCAGTGGGCGCATATGGTCAGCGGAAGTATCCCGGCGTTCGATGTGCGGGAAATGATGATCATCGGTCACGCCGTATTTTTGGAAGCGCTGGGGATATTCGGCCGCGAAGCATTGTTCACAGGCAATCGGTTACTGACGTTCGATCGACATGCCAAGGTTTATGATCCAGGTTTCGCCAACTGGGAGGTGATGGAGCGCTTGAAAGGGGTCCAGACCGGGAAGGTCGATCGGATGTGGGAAAATCGCTGCGTGGTCCTGGGTAAAATGCAAAAGACCACAGATGGCACTAAATCGACCGCAGCAAAACTTCTCGAAGTGACCGGTGTGCCACTGCCAGCTGATCTGGCGGAAGTGAACGCCCGCGTCGAAAGCTTGGCCTCAAGCCCTCGATAACCAGAATTTTCGGACATCAAAAATGGCAAATTTAAAGACAATTCCCCATCCCAAGCTAAAACGGGACTACACAGGGAAGCGGGTGCGCACTGTGCGAGAACTCTGCAACGGCTGGGGTATTATCCCGGCAGGCTCTCTTGCGGTGATTGACCATCAGAGTCCTAAAGGGTCCTCGCTGATAATCGAGGCCTGTAACTGCTGCGGTGTTAAACCGATCATCAGCGCCGTTAGTGCATCCGACATTGAATTTGTGGAATGACTCGGCCAGGTATTGTACCTACCATGCACTGCTGCGTATTACCCGGGCGTGCATGATCGATGAGTTAGAGGTAGCAACAATGGAAACGGTTGTACTCGAAACGAAAGACGCCCGCGGGAAGGATCTTTGGATCGCCATGAAAGAGGACGGCCATCCGGTCCTTTTCTGCTTAGACTGTAACTTTCACTCGCAGGGTGGTCGTGACTACGACGAGCTCCCCCGCTACTACCGAACCGAGCGCGGCGCACGCATGGCGGCTGCTCGGCTTACGGGAGAAAAGCTGGTTTGGACAAGAGTCGGTTCTGCATATCCCGCAGAGAGAAAAGCATCGCCAACTAGTAAAACCGTTATGAGGCCTCGGCGTCCCCGCAAACCGACCCAACTACAGCAAGGCATTTTGTACGCCGCAGCTGATTTGGCCCGGTTTATCGTTCAGGTTGAAGATGCCGCCGCTCTTCTTCAGCGCCAGGGCTTGGCCGATGCCGACTGTTCAGACATCGAAGAAATGGATAAGGAGCAGCTGAGGGTGCTGCGCGATGATTTTGGTCTGCCCCTGCGCGGTCTCGACTGAGATATTCGTTATTGCTTCAACGGTTTATTCACGCCCAGTCATGCTGGGCAGCGGCAGTAGAGAGGCACGGCTGCGCGCCCGCGCAAAGCGACCTCGCGGCAAAACACTCCAAAATTCTTTTCAATGATTCACGGTCTCATCAGGAAAGCGGCAGATGAATAATCCATTTTTCACAAAGTTCGAGGCTAGAGTGACCGTCGAGGGCGCATTTTCATCGGACGCCAAGGTTTTCAACCCAAAGTCACTATTAGAGTTGGCCCTTCAGTATGCACTGGTCAACATGTCTCCCGATGAAGTGTCGAACCTTGTCGGTGACGTTTCCAAAAAAATGCTGCACTCCTTATCGTGCAAACGTCGCCGCGAGGGTGACATTGTGCGCGTTGACCCAGAAGGTGACTCGGGCCTGTATCTGATTTCGACTGGGCGAGGCGATCCGGATGAATGCACAAGCTGTGGCAATCCTCTTTGCAAAGAGTGGCCAACTCTTGTTGAGTTGTCACCAGATGGCGCAGCGACTGGCGAGTTCGCATACCACGTATCCGAGTGCCAGATGCTTGACCCTGAGGTAAAAGATAAGGCTGCGCTTGAAGCGATTGGTTGTTCAGTGCTTTCAAGCATTCGAGGTGCGATAAATTCGGATGAAGCAGTCGTTCAACAACATCCTGGAGGCGGTAGCAAGCTGCTGATTTTGCAAGATGAGTTTTATGACCTCAAATAGGCTTTCACCTGCAATCTCGCTCGATAACCAACCGCTACAAATCCAAATGTGTAATCTGCTCGCTTATACCAGGTGCTAAAGCTTCAGGGAGAAGGCGCGCATTAGGCACTCATTCATTTGAAAAAAAGGATCATGTGTTGTACGACGAAAGCCTCCCATTCGACATTGAGCAGCTACAAAGATGGCTCGAGCCCCTCGCCGATTCTGCAAATGTAGAGTGCGACGGGATGACCAGACTGGTTGCACATCTGCTGCGCAGGAATGGGATTGAGCATGTTGTTGCAGTAGGACTTCTCGCGGATTCTAAGCGCATGAACGATCCTGCCGTGAGCCTTGATGAAGAATGTGCGGTGACGCACTGTTGGATTGAGTTGGGGTTCAGTTACATCGTCGACTTCAGGGCTCGCATGTGGATGGGGGCTGAGGCACAGCACGGCGTATTCATCCCGGCCGGAAGATTCGAATACCTTACAAAGGACCGATTTCAATTCGAACCGGTATCCGAATCGGTGCTAGAACTCATGGCGGGCGTGAGGGTGAGAGATTGGATACCGTTCCAAGCCATTGCGTAGGTGACTCTCTCCTCTCTTGTGCCCTCGCCTGATTGTGGCTGAGGCGCAAGTCGCTATACACGGGGACAGTGCAGGCGTTTCCGACTAGGTTCTTTTTTGCGAGCCCTTGTGATCGCTCTGAATGCGGGCGAGGGTTCATGGCCCATGTTTGAAGTAGGTGCATTCATAGCACCAGCGAGAAAATTTAATGACCGATGTTGTGAGCTACCCAAAAGGAGATCTACGCCGCATGCTCTCAGTTTTGGCTGCACTCGAATCCATGCCCGAGGCGACCTTGGTAAAGCTCGTGGCCAAAACCGGACTGGATAAGAAGACCGTATCCAATCTAATCATTCAGGCCGGCGAGCAGGCGGGCGTACAGATAAGCAAATCAGGCCCAATCTACAAGATTCAAAACTGGGGCCCAGTTATCAAGCGAAGCGGTGCAAAAATGGCTTTGACAGGTGCGTTAAACGCACCTATAGTGCCCGCGTAATCACACGCTTGGGAAAAGGTCATGAGTGCACAACTATCGATGTTGTTCGGCAATGACGCCGCAAACCGTCCTTCGTGGGAAGGTGAGATCGATCAATTAATCGCCGACGGCGCCCTGTTTGTAGCAAATCATTCAGGCGGGAAAGATAGCCAGGTGCAACTGATCCGCCTGTTGGAGCGTGTTCCAGCTTCCCAGTTGGTCGTCGTTCATGCCTCGCTTGGGGCTATGGAGTGGCCCGGTGCTATGGAGCTGGCTCGGGATCAAGCGTCGGAGGCTGGCTTGCCGTTCGTAGTTGCCACCGCGGCGAAGACTTTGCTGGAAATGGTCGAGCGGCGGTTTCAGGCACGTCCAGAAGTACCCAGTTGGCCATCCGCCTCAACCCGCCAATGCACCAGTGATTTAAAGCGCGGCCCGATCCAGCGGGAGGTGCGGCGTTATGCCAAGGCAAACGGGTTCAAGACTATCGTAAATTGTTTGGGGCTACGTGCCCAAGAGTCACCAGGCCGGGCCAAGCGCAGCGCGTTCAGCCGCATGGCAATCAGCAACTCGGTCCACACCTGGTTCGAATGGCTGCCGGTTCATGACATGAGCTCGGCAGAGGTATTCGACGCGATTGCAGTTGCCGGTCAGAAACCTCATTACGCCTATGCTTTGGGCAATGATCGCTTGAGCTGTGTGTTCTGTATCATGGCTTCCAAGACAGACCTCAGAAATGGGCGAGTAGAGCGGCCGGAGCTTTTTGAGCAGTACGTCGACTTGGAAAGGCGTACGGGCTACACCATGCATATGAATCGGATCCCGCTCGTTGAGCTGGTTGCTTAACTAATTCACAGCCCTTGGAGTTTTTCATGAGTCAATCACTTTGGCTTGGAACCTCAAGCACAGCGGTGATGTTCATTTCTGTTCAAAGCCTGCTCATCAGCGGTACTGGGTGTGCAGTGGAAAGGGAAAGCCAGGCTGACAGAACAGGTCCACGCTGAGTGCTTCTAGATCAATTCATTTTGCGTTGCTAATATGCATACGTGTTATGAATTATACTGCTTGAAAGCGTGGGCGGTTTTTTGACCACACCAGCCCTTTGGTAAGGTGCGCAGTTGACCTTATTCATCAGGAGGAAGCTGCACGCAAAGTCACTCTCAAGCCTAGCTCATAGCTGGGCTGCCGACGTAGAAGGGGCCGATATTCGCGCCCGCGAAACTCACAAGACCATCATGAAAAGTGATTCTGAAATGCGAAAACTTTCTAGTCCTGAGATCAGTTGGCCGGCTGGGCGGACGATGGATGTCTCGTGTCCCAAATGTGACTGCACCGTTACCACCCAAATCACTATGGTGCGCGAAGACCATATGCCGCTGAGGCCTGAATCATGTGATATGTGTGGCGCTGATTTTGAGGTGTATCCGGATGGCAAAACGACGGTGGTATCGATTCCGGGGAAAGGTGATTCTGCGGAGCAAGGCAAGATAAATGCTCGGTTGTTCCAATCGCTCACTTTTGACCCGAACGGTGCCCGGGACTGGCCGTATACCACCGAGGTCGAAGCACTGCTGACTGTCGCTTGGTTGCACGTTTTTGAAGATGGAACTCAGCAGTTTATTGATGAGGACCAAGCGCCATCGCAAATTTACAGTCCTCGCCTAGGCCCTGAAGAGCTCGAGCTCTTTTGCAAAGTGAACATCGATTCATACCGTAATTTTCACTCCGAGCATGAGGCTGAACTGGACCATCGTAAGCCCGTACAGATGACACCTTTCTGGTAAAAGGAGATCGGTTTTGGTCGCGACGAAAAATCGAAACAGAAGCAAAAAATCAGTTCTTCCTGGGATTGACGAACTTCTTAGCTCTATTTCACCAAGGCGATCGCCGGCCCTTTCCGCCAACCTTCATCGATGGATGCGACGCCACGGTCGCGATGGCGACACCGTTTACAGCCTGGAGGCAGGCGGCAAGTTTTCCACTATCTACGGTGCTGGAACACTCTTTCTTGGACAGCCTTACATCGCCTACGCCGGCGATACGGACTTTTCGGGTGTGCTGCTCATGGGGGTGCTTTGTAACGGTACTAGCGCGCCCCGTGTATGCCTTGCAGGTTTGTCCACCTCGCTAGTCGAAGTCACGGGTTTTTGGCACCGTTACCAATCGATAGGTAGATGCGCTATCGACGAGAAACATTCAGTAGGGTTCCGAGACGATGCCCAACGGTTTGAAGTGATAGATGGGCAGCCGGTGTGCACCTGGTGCGCAGTATCGGTACCGTCACGACGAGTTCAACTGTAGGGCTCTACATTCCCAGGTCTGCACTTAGGCATTCAGATGCACCAAACGGGAGATCTACCGGCGGCCGATGAGCACATCATTTACGGTACCTGGGAAACACGTGTGCGCTTGACGGTACCCATTCATACATCGTTATGATTGGTGCGCCTATCGGCGAACGATCCCAATGATCAATGTACAGGCGGCGCCAGTCACCAACGTGTGCGAAAATAGCAGTGCACTTTATAGGCTGGAGTTTTACGGTTTGGTTATTCACTACTCAACAGGCGACAGTGATGTCGCATGCGGACGCTGCCACAAATTTTCGTCTGAGAGAGATTGGCGCTACAGCTCATCGCATGGCCCCGCCCGGTGTCGACATCGGGCGAGAGCAGCTACGTCTTGGAGTCAACGTTATGAGCAGTGATTTAACCGAGGACGAAATGCGCCAGGCTTTAGGACTGGGCGGTACGCCTGCGAGTCCAGCCGACCCCAGCGCGATCAAAACGGCGCGGTGTACGGCTGCGAAGGTGGTTCCAGGGAGGAGGGCTGGCACTAGTAAACTCAAATCCCGATCTCCGAAGCTCCGAGTTACCTTGCTTGTAAGTAAGGAGTTTGAAGGCGAATCAGTCGTTTTCGTCCATGACGCCGATACCTTGAGTCGGTTCGATGCTGAGCAGGAGGCCAAGACGTTGGCCAAGAAGGATAAGTACCGTTTTTTTGAAGTGGTGTCGATCAAACCCATCGGGTAGCCCAGCTACGAAATCTTCTAAGCCCCCTCCAGTCATTCGATCAAGGGTAAACCAATGGCTCCCGACACCATCACTTTGTCTCGTGCTTTGGTTAAGCGTGCCTACATTCAGCTCATACATGCGGCGTCGGCGATCAAAACTGCCAAGCCTGTTCGTGATGAATTACGTGCCGCGCTGGCTGTGGCTCAAAACAGTACGGTACCTGTAGCGGCAGTGACTGCGAGCGATTCTGTTAACGCTACCGATGAGTGCGTTGCGAGTTATCCAAAAGGTGATTTGCGGCGGATGCTCTCAGTGCTGGCGGCAATCGACTCTATGCCCGAGCCGACACTGCTGAAGATTGCTAAAAGGACTGGGCTCGACAAGAAATCGGTCACGCACCTGATCACTCAAGCGTCCGAGCAAGCAGGGGTAAAAATATCCAAGGCCGGGCCGGTTTATAAGCTCGACGATTGGGGTTTCATAATCCAATCCGCCGGCGCCAAAATGGTTCTCGCTGGTTACTAGCCTGGATTCTTTGTGATGAAAAAAAGCCCGCAAGTGCGGGCTTGAAGAGAGGTCCTGAGCATTCAATGTGCGCCAGCAAGATGTTTACGTCCTTGTTGAAACCACGACCGCGCCTCATCGTAGTTTCCCTTTTCAAGTGCAGTCATGACATGTGCCAAGCTGCCCACAGCGCGATCCTTGGTGGTTTCACCTGACTTGTAAGCTTCGAGCACATGCCCGAGGAAAGCATCCATGTTTTCGTGGTCGCGGTCGGTGAGTTCGGTTTTGCTGCTCATGCTTTTTCCTTCTTCAGAAATCAGGTCCCTAAAGGCGGCCTGCTTTGGTTTGCGGTGCTGAAATTCAGCAATCCGCGTGATCTGTTCGTGAGAGATGCTTTAAGCTATTTGCAAACCGAAGTTGAGCGCCAACCGCTCGATATAGCTCTCCAGTGTGCCTTTAAGCCCGATTGACTTGAGATCGACCTCTTCCTGGGCCAAGCGAAGCAAAAACGCTTTCATGTCGTTCTGAATGCTTTCCGGCAGCTCGATAGGGTCGTCCGTCAGTTGGCCACTGAGCACAAGCACGTCCTGACGGTGTTTTTTAATGTTCCGGCTGTCGACGTGCTCACCTGCGGCCTTTCTTGCCGACAGATCGAGCCATGCGTGGGCTTTGAGCGGGATCAGCCGGTCGGCGCCGATGAAAGTCAGTTGCTCGTTACTTTGTCGCCCCCCGAGCAGGAAGTAGTAGTAGGGGTCGTCAAGCAAGATGGCCGACAAGCTTGAAACTGATTCATCAGTCGGAATGGGAGTAAGCGTGGCATCAGCCGGATGGTCAATACCGTCGGGCGACCGCGAGAACAATTCAAGTTGGGCTGGATAAGCCTCGTTCTCCGGATTCTGGAATCGGTAGAACACCGGCCGTTTTCCGTCATTGTCACCAATCTGCCGGATTGTGTACCCCCCAGCTCGTACAAACTCCCAGAAGGCACCAACGAATTCCGCGTTAAGAGCTTCGATGACCAGTACGATGTCAAGATCCTTGGTGGCCCGGAACGACTGGCCAGCTTCGTCCATCGTCAACCAAGAAGCGACGCCACCGATTAACACAAATTGTTCTCGATATGCGCTAAATGCGGCGCCGAAAACCTCTAATCCTCTGATTTGAGCCATGACTCTGTCTCCCTAAGGTCGTCTAAAGCCTGCTGGACGCGTTCGTCCGGGTTGTCTTCCAAGCTCAGCAGCAGTGATGCTTCATCTGCGATATTTTCCTTTTCTTTCAGGCAGCGATAAGCCCAGATCTCCACCCATGCTCGGGTTTGATCAACGGAGTCGGCTACCTTGAATTTTTTCGCTTCAACCATGGTGTCGAATTGCTTTTTTGTCATGCCGAATACCGGCTGAGACGGGTCAGCGAGCATCGTGCATTTGGCCAGCGCAGTCTCGCCGGCGAGAAAGACTCCGTTGCCTGCATGAAGTACCCGATCGATCGCTACCTTGCGTTTCACGGGAGACCGCAAATAGTGACGGGCTTTTTTGAAAAGCTCGGATGGTGGTGCATCGAACGAATAGTAATTTTTGAATCCTAGGCTTTGTGCAGGGTGGACGATACCCAGCTTCAGCAACTGATCAATCACCTTAGCCAGGGTTACGCGGCTGTACTTGAACTCTCCCAACAGCCCGTTGGATGGGAATACCGTGTTGCTGTCCCATCCCTCATAGAGCCGAGTCAATAGCATCGCTTGTGCCGCAGGGAGAAGGGCGGTTACGTCGCCTTCATTGCGCCGGGTTTTGACACTCTCCCGCAGATCCATGGCCAACTCAGGAATGAACAGTTGATAGCCAGGCTGGATAAAGTTGATATGACTATTGATCAGGCTGCGCCGCTCTGGTGCTGACAGCGCCGGGCACGCATACACAACCACTTTGTCCGTGAATTTTTGTATCTGAGAAATATGCTTGCCAAGGGTGACAGCGCCCGGGTATTCGTCATCAAGGGGCAGCAGCAGCATTAACGAAAACTTCGATTGCCTGGCTTCGCTGCCCACCAAAAGCACCATGTTGACGAGTTTGTAGGTATCCTTGATGAAGTGGGGAACCTTCACGTCAGATGCGGGCTTCAGATGCGCTTCAACACCCAATGTCGTTTCAAGGTAAAGCCTGATGTCGTTTCGTAGAACCGGCATATCGCGGTACTCTGTTAACCTGTTTTTTACACTGTAAACCTAGAAGGTTAACAAGTCAAAAAATAGGTTTACAAGGTCCATTTTTTAGCCAGCATGCCGACGAGCAGGTGCGCATGTCTATGCATCAGGTGCTCAGCCGGGATGCGAAATCGGTCGTCCAACGGATGGCGGATCCGCCCGTCGTGGCGCATCGCCGTCTGTTTTTACAAGGGAGAAAAGCAATGATGAAGAAAGGTTTTATCGCACGTCTACGAGAGGACTGGTCCAAGGGTGGATTTTCGTTGAGAGAACAATGCTGCAAAGCATGGGCGTTGTTCCGGTTGGTGATTAAAGATCAGCGAAATAATATTTATTTTTTTTCCTTCCTGGGTTTAGCCCTAACTATAAGCATGGTTGTGTTGCCTAGCGGGCTTTCTAAGGGCTTGACCGCTATATACAGTGAGCATCTAGCGTTCAAAACTATTGGGTTGCTATTCGCCGTATGCGCAATTCTTTGGGCAGTACTCTATCCATTTCAACGAAAGAATGTCTATGTTGAAGGGGAAGAATGGTTTGCTTTCAAGGTGATTAATGTACCGGCGAAATTCGGCGAAGACCTGTGTGCCGTAGCATTCGGGATGCTTTTGGTACCCGGTCTGGTAATGGCCACACAGGATGGGCTTCTAGAGGCGATAAAGATTCTAGCGCTTCAATGCTCACTCCTCATTTTCGCTACGTTATTCAGGAAGACGCCAAAATTTATTTACTCGCAGGAGTTGAAAACTGACCATCCCAGCATCGACTTGTGTTTTTACGCGGTAATTATGGTCGGAGGCTTGTTTACCGCATATCAAGCGATTGTCATGACGTGACTCGCCAGGCGCCGAATTACACGTAGTTCGGATGCAATTGCGAAAGTGGATCTATATCGTTGCTTGGAGCGCTTGCTCCTCCCGGCGAGCGACATTAATCATTTTAGGATTCTGCAAGAATGCAAATGTCTTTTCGTTTTGCCGCTGCCATGGCAATTGCCACAGTGGCTGGCTGTGCAAATGAAAATATCACCCCGCGAGATTCGGTGGTGGTCAGTATATCGGCGTATGGTCCGGATAACTTTGGTGTGCATGAGCACGGTGTTGGAGCGCGTTACGATGTTGAAGATGGCGCTGGCGGGACGCCGCTAGCCTTTCCGCCAATGGATCTGCGTGTATGTAACGCTTCCAACACGGAGTGTGCACTTGGAATTGGCGTGATTGATGGCTCGGCCGTGATCGCCTCGACTAGTGAAACCAGTGCGACTGTTACTATTAACCTCAAATATCAGGTGGGTAGAAGCTATTCTTTCGATTCCAATGGCCAGAGGTACAAGCAGGAGGTGCCAGCAGATATCAAGGCATTGAATGCTCACCAGGTAATCTCAAAAAAAATCGAGGTGGCTTATGGAGCGGTTGTTCGTTTACCGCTTCAGTACGGTGTGGAAGTTGCGCTCTGCGCCATGAAACAGTCCGCGGGGGAATTCACGCCTGATCGGAACGTCTGCCAATAGCACCGCTGATTTAAGGTTCATCCAGGCTGCATCGGTAAAGCGTTCAAGTACTGTCCCCTGACATATTGTTAGGGCATGAACGCTTTCCAATGCAGCTTGGAATGAACGCATGCATGCATGCGGAGATTTACCACAGTTGCAATCGTCCGAGAAGCTTAGCGTGAAGAGGACCTGAGCGCATCAGTGAGTTTGCGACTGTTTTACGAGAAAATTCTGACCACATATCACGTTTAATCAAGGCTCCTTTGCCACTCGCACCAGTACCAATCATATCGTCGGCGCGGCGTCCCAATGTCACACCAGTCAATGCCCACAGCGGTCTGCGTATGATGGACAAGAAAATGATTAACTCAAGATCATAGGTGCGTTAAAGGCACCCGTCAATTCTTTTGCCCCCTCTCTCTCAAAATAATTCAAAGCCACAAATTAACCGTTGAATGTCGGCTGATTTTTCATTTACGCTTTGCCGTATGCATACGTGTTATGAATCTTAACTTTGGGTCCGAGTATGTTGTCCTTTGGCCTTGCCTTACAAGAATTCAACCGCCGACGAGGGGTATCCATGACTGCTTTACACAAGAAGCACCAGTTAGATTTCAAGACGCAATACGGCCTCAGCTTCAACCCTCAGGATGACGAGATCGTTGTCGATTTCTTCTGCGGAGGTGGTGGTGCAGGAACGGGCCTGGAGATGGGGCTGGGCCGGCCTGTAAATGTGGCGAAGAATCACAGCCCGCAAGCTATCAGCATGCACACAGTGAACCACCCGAGTGCCAGACACTTCACCACCGATGTGTTTGATGGTGACCCGGATACCGAGTGCGGAGGAAAGGCGGTTGGCTGGTTTCACATGTCGCCTGACTGCACCCATCACAGCCAGGCCGCAGGCGGCCAACCGCGTAAACGCGAGATCCGCAACTTGTCCTGGATCGGGATCAAGTGGGCAGGCATGAAACGTCCGCGGGTAATCAGCCTCGAGAACGTGAAGCAGATTCTCCAATGGGGCCGACTGATCGCCAAGCGCGACAAGGCCACCGGCCGCGTAGTGACCCTGGATCAAGTACCCCACCCGACCAAGAAAGGAAAGACCACCAACCGCATTGCTTCACCCGGCGAGCGGGTTCCAGTCTCAAACCAATTTCTGGTACCGGACCCGAAGCACCGCGGCCGGACGTGGCGCCGATTTGTGGCGCTGCTCGAAGGCATGGGGTACGTCGTAGATTGGAAGGTGATCAAGGCTTGCGATTTCGGGGCCCCTACCAGTCGGGAACGACTCTTCATGATTGCTCGTTGCGACGGCCGGCCGATTGTATGGCCAGAGCCTACACACGCGAAAATTCCAGTCAAAGGTCAGCAGAAGTGGAGGACTGCTGCGGAATGCATCGACTTCAGCGACTTGGGCAAAAGCATCTTCGGTCGCAAGAAGGACTTGGCCGAAGCGACGCTACGTCGAGTAGCGAAAGGCATGAAGAAATTCGTCATCGACAACCCGACACCTTTCATTGTCCCGATTGCGAACTGGTCAGGGGAGACAGTGCAGTCGGTTAATGATCCGTTGCGCACCGTAACGTCCTATCCGAAAGGCGGTGCCTTCTCGGTGGTCAGTCCTATCATCGCGCCAGCAACACATCAGGGCAGTGACCGTATCAATGATCCGCTGGCGCCATTGCCCACTATCACGTGCGCAAATCGCGGGGAATTGACACTTATCAGCCCGACTCTGATTCAGTCCGGCTACGGCGAGCGCGAAGGTCAGCAACCGCGTGTACCAGGGCTGGATAATCCCTTGGGCACGGTTGTCGCTGGCGGTGTAAAGCACGCCCTCGCCAGTGCGGTAATGGTTGGTGCTGGCGGGCCTGAATACGCCGGCAAGCCTGTGCCGCTCGATCAACCGGCTGGTACGTTGATGACGCAGAACCACCGGGCTCTCGCAGCTGCTCATCTTGTAAAGTTTCGATTCAACGATGAAGGCAAGCAACTCGACGAGCCTTTACCAACCATTACCAGCGGCGGCAACTTCCAGCGACCGGCTGGGGCAGCGCATGCCATGGGTATTTCTACCGTATTCATGGCCCAGATGAATGGTGGCTTCAATACTACCGCCGCCAAGAGCATTGAAGACCCGATGACCACGGTGACCAACACAGGCAGCCAACAGCAGTTGGTGTCGGCGAATCTGGTACATCTGCGTGGTAACTGCGATGCGCGAGACGTAAATGACCCATTGCACACGATCAGCGCCGGTGGCCAACATCACGGTATGGTCAGCGCATTCATGGAGCGTGCCTTCGGGGGTAGCATTGGGCAGGGCTTGGACGATCCGGCACCAACAATCACCGCTGGCGGTGGCGGCAAAAGTTCTCTTGTGTCACTCACTCTTTCCCCAGAACATGAGGCGGGCGCTCTGCGTGTTGCCGCGTTTCTGATCAGCTATTACGGCACAGAGAACACCAGCGCTTGTGATGCGCCGACGCCCACTATCACCACCAAGGATCGCCTCGCCTTGGTGACTGTTATGGTGCAGGGAACTCCATATGTGATTGTTGATATCTGCCTGCGGATGCTCAAGCCCCCAGAGCTTTACAAAGCGCAGGGCTTTCCGGCCGATTACCGGATTAGCCATGGCGCGGATGGCAAGCCTTTCACAATCACCCAGCAGGTGCACATGTGCGGTAACAGCGTAAGCCCGCCGCCAATGGCTGCCATTGCTCAGGTCAACGACCCTTGGCGATTAACTGATCGCCGTTCCGAAGCTGCCTAACTCGATTAACTTGCCGGGCATGTCCCGGCATAGGATCCCTATGCCTAGCAACAACCTCACTTTGAAACGTCAGCGCTGTGAGCAGGTGAACCAGGCTATTCAAATCATTGCCACGCATGGCCGCCGTTTCTTCTACAGCGCGACCAAGCAGACATATGCATATATGGAAGTGGACGATCGCGGCAGGGTGTGGTTCATCGATTACAGCTCCCGCAAGCGGATCTATACGCATCCAACCCCCTGGAACAAATGGCGCGGTTTCTCTAGCGGTGGCACATTAAGAAACGTGGTTGAGGGTTTTCGTGACTTCATTCTGACCGGTAAACCGATGAACCCGTTTTATCTGGGGCCAGAGCGTTTCGGCGGTGAAAATATTTGGGGGTACCCAGAAGACGAAATGCAGAAAGTGCGCGAACTGGCCGGCGCTTTGCCCGTATTCCAGCAAGTGAAGGTGGCCGCATGAACATGGACTCCGTGATTGACTGCCCGGCGCTGCACAGTCGGAGCGATGGCTATCCATTCGGTAACCGCGTCCCGCGGACTGTACGTATGGTCAAGACGGTGACTGCCGATCCAATGCCGGTGCTTGGGTACTCGTACATTAAAGGTGCTGTCCCTACCGCTGTTATCAGCCAAACCTTTCCAGCTTGGACAAATAAGCATGGCGCCGTTTCAGCTGTCATGCCGGACGGGCAAAAACTAGGTCTCAAATGCGGTGAATTCGAGGTCGCCTCCTGGCACGATGAAATTCCACAAAAATTCATTTACTTATCGGGGCCCATGACTGGACTCCCCGATCTGAATTTCCCGGCATTCCACGCTATGGCAAAACGCTTGAGGGCCGTTGGCCATGCCGTGGTAAACCCGGCCGAGCTCGATCACCCTACAAAGGAGTGGAGCGAGTGTTTACGCCGGGACATTGTGGCCTTGGTGGCTTGCCATTCCGTGGCCACCTTGGCCGGCTGGGAACATTCAAAAGGCGCCCGCCTTGAGGTGCTTATCGCCGACCGCCTCGGAATGGAAGTTGGAAGTGCACTGGATCTTTTGTCTGTGGCAACGGTGGCACGCATGTCGTCATGACGGACGCACCGTCCGGCATCACGCCAAGCCAACGGTGCCCGTCTCATCTTGGCAAGGCTGCAAGCCGTATGAGGTAGAGGGTTCGCTTACGCGTGAACGCCCTATCATGTCCTGCTATTATGTGTACGCGTTATGATTCATTGGTGAGGCTTGCGCTTTCCTGCAAGTTTGTCGAGGGCGCCTTTGGCGCCCACATTAACGGGTGAAAAATGAAAACTATCGTTGGTTTGTTTTGGGGTGTTTTTGCTGGTGCATTTTGCGGGATTGGCATAATTGCTTTCATCACGGTTCTGGGTGTGGGAGCTGAGCAGTTGGGTTTCACAAAATACACTCTCTACTATTACGTCATCTCGCTGTGTTTGAGTGCAACGCTACTGATCGGATCTAAGGCAGCACGGCAGCAAATCAAATTCATGTTGTTCTTCGTTATCGCGGTGCTCATGGTGTTTTCCATTGGCTTTGTGACGTTCAACGAACCCTCCACCGGCAGCGATCAACTGGCGCAAATACAAGAAACTTTGCTTAATTTGGCGCGGTTTTTGGCCATAGCATTCATGTATGTGGTGCCCGGCGCGTTGACGATTTACTACGCGTACACCGCCTATGATGGCTTGTCCCGGAGAGCCGTGGCGGCTCAAGCTATTTTCAAACAGGCCGAATAAGGAAGCGCTCATGAGGCTTGGCAATCAGTCTCGGAACATTCAAGAGCAACTGCTATACGGCAAGATCTCGTATTCGTCAGCATTGATGCTCACGCGCTTGGCTTACCTCGTGTCGAAACGAAGGCTGATCGAATTCTACCTGCCGGTGCTGGTACTAATTATCGTCGTGCTCGCCGGTTCATACTTCCTTCTCAACGAGGGCCGTGAACCAACCGACTACATAGGGATACCTATCGTCGTGCTCGCGTTTTTTTCCTGGTATTCCGTGAGGTTCTACTGGTCGGCAAAGGGTGGGGAATACTTAGAATGGGTGGAACACATGTTCGGTCCGAAAACACGTGACCGCGTACTGGAGCAGTTTCTATCAGGTGAGCGTTATGACGTAATACAGGCAGCGAAAAAGGAGGGAGAATACGCTTCCTCTCGGTACTGCATGGCGCTTAGCCCGGATCGTGTCAGTTGAGGCTGTGAAGTATTTGTAATTTTTAGGGAAGCGAAAGCATGACGGTTTTTGAGCTCGTTTCACCAGCCTTGGTTTGGGCGTTTGCCGTGGTGTCGATTATCGCTGCATTGGTGCACCGCATCAGCGGAAGTCATCAAAAAATTACGCTGACATTTGTAGTCTTGGTGGCCGGAAGCCTTTGGTGCGTCAGCGGTCCTAACGATGAGCCATTTCCAGGCGCTCTCACTTTCATTGTGAGTGTTTCGACTGCAATGCAGACCATCATGGCTGGAGTGTCTTACTGGGTACGTGATGTGAAGCTATAGGGCAGGGACGTCGAAAATTCTCTAATCTTTCGATTGGAGTTCAGCGAAAAATAACCTAACACTCAATAAAATTGGGCGCATCGATATGACTTTGACAGGACAGTTTTACGATCTGGATGACGGTGAAAGCATCACCTCAGCCGTCCGGCGCAGTGAGGGTAATGAGATAGCGTTCGACCTCACACACTCTGATGGTTATAGCTACACAGTTGCACTCAAGCGATTGCAGGGAACGCTCTTCAAAGGCACTGCCATGTCGCAACCTGGTGGTGAGGTAGCCGAACTGTCCTGCCGAGTGTACGAAGACTCAAGCGAAGGCATTACGTTGATCGTCGGTTCGGGATGGCGCTATCCAGGCAGCACACAAAACTACCGGTGGCAGGTTGAGCTTCAATCCGAATGACATAATCTGCTCGGTCATCCGCATGAACAGGGCCCGCTGAGGATAATGGTTCGCTGGAAACCGATCTGCCTCGACAAGCATCAATTCACTGGAGAGACACACCGTGAAGTCACCGCTAATCTCAAAAGTCAGGAAATGGCTCGGCCTGATCGTATTCTGGGGCCTATTGTATACCTGTGTGTTTGGGCTCCCGTCCGAGCTCAACGGGCTTTTGAGAGTGTCAGAAGTCTCTGCCGGCGCAAAACTGAATGGCCCTAACGATATGACATTGCTAATTCGCCTGGTCGTTGGTTTGGTATTGGGTGTTGCAGCTCAGGGTCTTGTGCTGACGGTATTTGGCAAGCTCTTTCCTGTCTCAGTTCTGAGATCACGCAGCTCAGCAAAAATGGGCCGAAAAGAAGCTTGAGCAGTGGCGGTGACCTCTTTACATCATTGGCCAGACGAAGTGCAATTTTGGCTCTGTGCTTTCAGGAGCTCGAGTGGCCTGGCCGAAATTATCGGAATTTATTGAGGTAAGGCTTTAATGTCCCGGAAAGACAAAGACTCAATCACTCGGCCCGAAACCTACACGCCTGTACCAACGTCCGTGGACGGTCTGGTAGATGCCGCGTTCCGGATGGTCAAAGATGGGGAGGATCCTAGTGATGTTTTGAAGATGGTCGGTTACGCCTTGAAAAAACGTCTGCCTACTCCTGATCAAACGTCGGACTCTTAGCATGCGTCGCGTGCGCGCTTCGACATAATTCTGCACCCCACGAGACACATCGATCGGCAGGCCGATCGCGTCACCCTTCTCAGCGGCCGCCTGGCTGTGCAAGTGTTAGCCCTCAATCAACCCCGTCCTCCCTACCAGAATTGCGCAGCCATTTCTTCGTGATACTACGGGCATCAAAAAAGGCCATCATGTCGCCTTCACAAAATATGCGTACGTGTTATGATTTTGATAAATCCCCGCCACGACATCTTAATTGGCGCAGGGAGCGCTTCAATCGACAACCAGATGACTACAGGATTGTTCAATGGCCTCAGAAGAGTTGGTGAAAGATCGCCTGGTGGAGCGCGTAGCGCCTGACGGTTTGAATGGTGCTGTGACAGTCGACTCGCTTAAGTCGACTGTTCTTCCTGATCTGTTCGCAAATACGTCCCGAATCGGCGAATACGGAAGCACGCGACAGTTCATCGATAAGATGGACGAGCTTTCCGATTTGATGGAAAGCGGCTCTGTGAGCGCATTGTCGTCAAAGATTGCCGAAATCATCACCGCTTTGGGTGACGCTTCGCCCGAGCAAATAGCGAAAGCTCCCACCTGGTTTCAGCGCTTGACTGGCGCCCAGGTTGAAAAACAGGTTCGGTACCAAGTGGCCCGTAAAGGCCTTGACGTGCTTATCGAAGAGGCAAAGGTTCACGCCCAAGGTGTCCGGGACACACTCTCGGCGATCAATAAGCTGATCGCCGGTAATGAGCAGGAAGTCGAAGAACTCAGAATCTTCATCCAGGCCGGCAGAGAGTTTCTTGACGAGAACCCTGGCACAGGCGTGTTGCCGGAGGGCGATCTTTCTTTCGATAAACCGCGGGAACGCTTTTCTCGAAAGCTGGCCAACCTGGAAACACTTCTATCCTCGCACCAACTGAGTGTCGCTCAGATGAAGCTGAGTAGAGCCCAAGCCTTGGGCATGCTCGATCGCTTCGGTGAGACGGACACGTTGCTGGTACCGATCTGGCGACAGAATACGCTTGCCCTGATTCAAACCAAACATATGAGCCCAGCGGTAGTTAATGCCGCCACCGAGGCGCACCGCAAGTTGATGCACAGCTTTGCTGAAAGCCTTAGCGCCACCCAACACTAGGAAATGAGAAATGACTCAAGAACGTAATGCTGTAGCCGCCAAATCCGGCGTCGCCATTAATCTCTCCGAGTTTGGTTTGGTCGAAAGCGATATCGACGAGATTCACTCGCTTGCGCTGACAATCAAGTCGAACGATCCGATGTCCGTTGCCGAGTTTGGCCGCGATGCTGATCTTCAGTCTGGTAGTTTCTCCGACGAACTTCTGAGCCAGGTTCGAAACAAGGACCTCGACGATGCGGGAGAAAAGCTCGGTGAAGTATTGGCGGTAGCTCGCTCGGTCAATATGAATGCGCTCACGGATCGCCGATCGAAATTACCTCTGATTGGCCCATTGATTGATAAGGTGACCCTCCGGTCCACTAAGGTCCTGAGTCAGTTCGACACGACGCGTGAGACCATCGAGAAGCTGGTATCGGAAGTGAGTACTACCCAGGAAGGGATGGTGGAGCGGAATAGAACCCTCGAAGAAACATTCAACTCGGTGCGCAGCGAGCACCGTGCCTTGGGTTTGCACATCGCTGCCGGTAAACTCCGCCTTATCGAGTTGCGTGCCGAAGCTGATGCGCTTCGCAGCGAGTTCGACGGTGGGCCTTCAAAGGCTCAGGAGCTGGCGGACCTGAATACGCTCATTGCCACACTCGATAAGAGAGTCGGCGATCTCCTTGCGTCGCAGCAAAACGCCTATCAAACACTGCCAGCTATCAGGATGGTTCAAGGGAACAACCTGTCTCTGGTAGACAAATTCCACTCAATCCGTTCAGTGACGATTCCGGCTTGGAAGCGATCTTTCATGCTGTCCCTTGCGCTAAATGAACAGCGCAATGCTGTAGAGCTCGCTGGGAATATTGATGACACCACCAACAACCTACTCAAGTCTAATGCCAAACTCCTGTATCAAAACTCGGTCGATACTGCCCGGGCAAACCAGCGAGCCGTTATTGATGTGAGCACGCTTGAAGAAGTGCAGGGGACTCTGATCAAGACGCTCGAAGACGTCTCTCAGATTCATCGCGAAGGTGTTCAGATCCGCAAGGACGCCGAGAAGAGAATTCTGTCCATGCAGAGCAACCTGGATCGTCGCCTGGCGCAGGGCAATCAGCAGGAAGCATTGCACTGATGAACATCAAAAAAATGCCTCTGCTCGACGACCTTGCCCACAGCATTAATGCCATTAAAGGCCACTTGCCGACTCAGACGGCCAAAGATCTCACTGGAATGGTTGAGCGCAGCGCCAAACTCAGCAAACTGAGCAAAATCGGCTTTGCGGCTATGGGCATTTGCTCACTGATTGCTCTCATCTTCACCGGCATGGCTCATTTATTCGCTCCTTCTGCTGGCATCGCGGAGTTTGACGTTCCTCGAATCCTGATAGATAGCTTTTCCAGCACCAGCGAGATTAGGACTGAGGCTATCAGCGGCTCGGTATCGAATATGAGTGGTGTGCTCGCCGAGTTTTTCGACGGTCCTGTGATGAAGGCTTTTCTGCTTTTAGCAATGATTGTGGCTGGGATGCTTGCGGTATTTCGCCAGACACTAATTCCTTTGATGATGGTGGCTGCATTTGGCGGTTCAACAGTGGTGCTGGGGCCGGCCTTGAACTTAGCCTCCCCAGACCCAGGCTACGATCGGACTGAGCCAAGTACGAGTGAAAAAAGCCCCCGAGAACTATTCGAGATCGCTATCCGTGATCATGACTCAGCCACTTTGCAGGCCATGCTGAAAGACAGTTCGCCGGCCGGGACCTATCTTAAAGCGCAAATTGCAATCAGGGACGAAACGCAGGCACCCTCCGTAATCGATTTGGCCGCCAAATCTATTGCTTCGGGTGATTTGGGCTTCGCACCGAATAATCAGGTGGCCTATGCGATTGAGCACTCTGCGGGAGTTAAGCAACTCTCCGCCGCGGCCAGGTCGTATGCGGATCCTGCGATCGCAAAGTCTGATTTTTTTGGTTTCCTCTCCGATTTAGTCGTGATCGCTACGTTGGTTTTCGCGGTGCCGGATATTGCAGTGCTGCTACTGCATATCTCGATACAACGACGCATTCGTCGTATCGGTCGTGTAGGTCTCGTGTTGCTTGGCTAATGGTCGCTGGGGCCCTTGGCTTTGAGCGCGCCAAGGGTCTCCGCGAAGCCGAGCCAAGCGGGACAGGGGATGCTAATCTTTCGACCGGGTTGGTAAGTCACCGGCCGGGCGTTTTTGTTTACCTTTCCAGCCGCACACTCTAATTCGTAAGGCCAAGCGCTTGAGCGACCAACTGCACGTTTCAGCTGATACTCAAATTCCATTTGAAAGGGATCTTCCTTGCTCAGTCGAAGCTGAACAGGCGGTAATTGGTGGGCTGATCCTGGACAACAGTGCGTGGATCAGGGTTTCTGATCTGGTAAGGGAAAACGACTTTTACCGTGATGAACACCGTTTGATTTTCAAAGCCATCAGTAAGCTGGCTGACATTGGCCGCGCTTTTGATGTAGTGACACTTCACGATTTGCTTTCTACAGAGGGGGAACTCGAAGGCGCCGGCGGCCATGCGTACCTTTGCGAGCTGTTTGAGAACACTCCTTCTGTCGCCAATATTTCCACCTATGCCCGGATTGTCAGTGAACGGGCGAGCCTACGTCACATTGTGGGTATCAGTGATACGATCCAGAAGAAGGCTCTACAACCGAACGGTAAATCAGCAGATGAGTTAGTGCACGAGGCTGAGCAGCTGATCTTGACCGTGGCCAGCAGCCGACCAAAGGCTGGCGGTCCTGTCGAGATGAATCAGCTTTTGAGCCAAGCGGTCAGCAAGATCAAACGTATACAGGAAGAAGGGGGCGAGGCCGGCGGGCTCTCTACCAGCTTTCATGATCTTGATAAAAAGCTCAATTACCTGCGACCGTCAGATCTGATCATCGTGGCCGGTCGCCCATCCATGGGTAAAACCACCTTTGCCATGAATGTGGTTGAGAATGCCGTCCTACGTTCGGACAAAGTTGTTCTGGTGTACTCCCTCGAGATGCCGGGCGACGCCTTAGTTACTCGTATGCTCTCCTCGATCGGTAGCATTGATCACACCCGGGTACGGTCAGGGCAACTTTTAGACGACGACTGGTCCAAATTGACCCGCGCAGCCAACTTGATCAGTAAAGGTGGAGAGGGCAGGTTCTTTATCGACGACACCGCGGGATTGAGTCCTTCGGAGATGCGATTCCGAACCCGCCGTGTGCGACGCGCATACGGCGAGATTGGCCTGATCATGGTCGACTATCTGCAATTGATGCAGATCCCAGGATCGTCCGGTATGAACCGTACCAACGAGATTTCGGAGATTTCACGCTCACTTAAGGCGCTCGCCAAAGAATTTAACTGCCCGGTGGTTGCCTTGTCCCAGTTGAACCGTAGCGTTGAGCAGCGAGCCAATAAGCGACCAGTCAATTCTGATTTGCGGGAATCCGGAGCGATTGAGCAGGATGCAGATGTAATCCTGTTCGCTTATCGCGACGAGGTCTACCACCCGGATTCAAAGTTCCAGGGCACCGCTGAAATCATCATCGGCAAACAGCGCGAAGGGCCGGTCGGGTTTGTGCGCCTTGGCTTCGTTGGCCGTTTTACGCGCTTTGAAAACCTCGCACCGGGATCTCATGATTTCACAGATGAAGAAATGGGTGCCGAGAGGATTGATCCGAATCCCCGCTTGGGCAGGATTGGCGCTCAGCAGCTCGCTACGGGGGTCAAAGAGAAAAAGGAGGGCGCTCGGCAGTCAGCGGGCCGGCGCCACCTCCGCAGGCCTCCTTAGTCGCGTAGGGTTAGTCGACTTTCCCCATCACCTGTACCACCGGCTCTTGTCGGAACAATTAGATGGTTTTCCCAATGAATGACATCTCTCATCCAGAGCAATACGATTTACAAACAGCCGCACTGAAGGTGCCGCCGCATTCCATCGAGGCCGAACAAGCTGTCCTCGGTGGTCTGATGCTGGATAACAACGCGTGGGAACGCGTGCTCGATCAAGTGTCCGACGGCGATTTCTACCGACACGACCATCGACTGATTTTCCGTGCGATCGCCAAGCTGGCTGACCAAAACTCACCGATCGACGTTGTAACCCTCGCGGAGCAGCTGGACAAGGAAGGTCAGACGTCCCAGGTCGGTGGTCTCGGTTATCTCGGGGAACTGGCAAAAAACACGCCGTCCGTCGCCAACATCAAGGCTTATGCGCAAATCGTCCGTCAGCGTGCGACGTTGCGCCAACTGATCGGCATCAGCACCGAAATCGCCGACAGCGCTTTTAACCCGGAAGGCCGTACCGCCGAAGAGATTCTGGACGAAGCTGAGCGTCAGATCTTTCAGATTGCCGAAGCACGGCCCAAGACTGGGGGCCCAGTCGGCGTCAATGATTTGCTGACCAAAGCCATAGACCGCATAGACACGCTGTTCAATACCGCAGATTCGATCACTGGCCTGTCCACCGGTTACACCGACCTCGACGAGAAAACCAGCGGCTTGCAGCCGTCTGACCTGATCATCGTCGCGGGCCGCCCGTCGATGGGGAAAACGACCTTCGCGATGAACTTGGTAGAAAATGCCGTGCTGCGCAGCGAGAAAGCGGTGCTGGTTTACTCTCTCGAGATGCCCGGCGAATCGCTGATCATGCGTATGTTGTCGTCGCTCGGGCGTATCGACCAGACCAAGGTTCGATCGGGACAGCTGGAGGATGACGACTGGCCGCGACTCACCTCAGCAGTGAACCTGCTCAACAATCGCAAACTTTTCATCGACGACACCGCAGGTATCAGCCCGTCTGAAATGCGAGCCAGGACTCGGCGCCTTGTGCGTGAGCATGGCGACATTGGCCTGATCATGATCGACTACTTGCAGTTGATGCAGATCCCAGGCTCCAGCGGTGATAGCCGAACAAACGAGATTTCCGAGATCTCGCGTTCCCTGAAAGCTTTGGCCAAGGAATTCAATTGCCCGGTGGTGGCGCTCTCGCAGTTGAACCGCTCCTTGGAAAACCGACCAAACAAGCGCCCGGTGAACTCCGATTTGCGTGAATCCGGAGCGATCGAGCAGGACGCTGACGTCATCATGTTCGTCTACCGCGACGAGGTGTATCACCCGGAAACCGAGCACAAGGGAATCGCGGAAATTATTATCGGCAAACAACGTAATGGTCCGATCGGTTTCATTCGGCTAGCGTTTATCGGCAAGTACACCCGTTTTGAAAACTTAGCACCAGGTAGCTATAACTTTGACGATGATGAATAACTTAACGAAGGGCAAGGTTCTAGGCAGCTAAATTTTGGAGGTTTCAATTGGTCGGTAATAAAACAGTTTTCGAAAATCAACTGAATGCGATGGGCGAGCTCGCGAAGTTCGACATCACTGGAGATTTAAGACATCTAGAAGTCGCGCATTACCTCGCATACCAGTCCGGCATGGACGGAGATGAGAAAACCACCATGTTAAATGAACCTAGGCTTTCTGAATGGTATAACGAAGGGTTATATGATCGAGTAACAGATCATGCAATCGGGGAGATGGAGCATACTGATAAAATGTCCCGCATCACGGTGAAGGCTTTGCCTGGGCAGACCTATATCGGTAAGATTATAGATGCAGGAAACCGGTACAACGTTGATCAGGCAGTAGTAAAGGAGGGTGTTGAAGTTGTTGTACGTCATGATGTTAAACGGCTGATGAGCACACATTCAGGCTTAATCAACATTGGCAACACAGTAGTAGTTTTCTATCCGGTTCCAGAAATGGGTCTCGTCGAGCAAGCCAGTGAAACAGGCACTGCATAGTACTATGCGTCTTGCTTGAAATTCTGATGAGGCTTTCCCGACCAATGACTGGCTTTTGCCTTGGCAGGTTAATCTTGCTTTTCAATCTGGGTTGGGCCCTCTGTCGCTAGAAGTTTCAGGCGTATTTTAAGGGCTATGTAGAAGCAAGCTGTAGTGCAAAGACCTGCAATGCCAGTAAACATTCCAAGGGCGTCAATGGTTGCCATCATCGACCCAGGAGCTGCATCAGAAGTTGCGCTCATCATAATTAATATGCCGCCAGGGATGATAGCCAGAGGTGTAACGCTGCAAGCAAACTTCACCTTGTCTTTGTAATGTTCGGAATCTTGGGACATTTTTTCACCGTTTGTGCAGTTGTCATCACTCATTAGAAATCCTCAAGTAAAGCCGTTCTCGGTGTAATTAGTGGACGAAACGTCAACTAAGCTACGTGGGTACATATCCCCATTGAATAAATTGTGAAGGGACAGGCTTCGCATCTTGTGCCAGGAAATGCCCAATCATCGTTCCCTCTGACTCGAAAAGGTCGCCGACATGATTACCATGCCTGAGTAGAGCGCGTAATCCATTGCCGTGCTCAGATGGGTCATCGACTTTAAGACCCAGTGCTTCGAGCTTACATCTAGAAATGGTTTCCTCTGTACGAACTGATTCACTTGCCCGAGATTTGAATATCAGTACGAAGAACTCAGGTGTCTCTATGGAAATCTCTTTATTCATCCGACCACCTCATTTCACTACGTTTTTTGGCCGACAGGGCAGGTGAATTGCCTTCCCAAAAATGACCAGCTATGTGTTGCGCCTTGAAAGCATATCGCGTACATATAATACTGCTATCTGTGATTTGACTCAAATCATATGGCTCATGGGCACTTCATGCCCATTCATTGCGATCTGTGAGAGACCCCGGAACGGCGTCGGCCATTTGTTTCATCAGCACGGGGCTGTTGAGTTTTCTTTAATCAAGTGTTCGAGCATGTAGTCAGGGGAGTGGGCGTATAGGGTTTCTTTGGATAGTGGCTTAAATGGAGTTTTGAGAAAATCGCGCAAAGCACTCTCGTCCCACTTATCACCGGCACCGATTACGAAAATATTGCTCGGATCGTATAGCTGTGTGTCCTTGACCGAATCATTGTTGGTGATGAGCTTCTTTCCAAAATAGGCTGCCTCAAGCGTTCTGAGTGTAAATCCGGCCTGACCTGGCTGATTTATTTCAATCAACACATCCGCCGAAAGCGACAGCTTCAGGTTTGATTCGTAGTCGAGCAAGACGTCGGAATGGAAGCGCGATTCAGGTGTGGAAGTAATGTCCCGAACGATTCGGAAATCCACTACACATCCTAGCTGCTCTAGAGCGCTCCCCAGTCGGTCCAGTACCGCGGATCTGCCCTTGTCACGCCCTAAAAAGAAGCAGTGTGGTTTGGAAGTCTTCTGGATCGGTTCGGCCGCCGTAGCTTGCTCTGCTTCAGCGAAGCCCAGCGGGAAAAATTGATTCAAATACTGCATTCCAAGCGTGTGACATTGGGATTGATCGAAGCTATAAATGCGATCGAAGAAAGGGGACATTTCTTCGATGAATGCGGAATCCACGAGATCTCTAACAAGCAGTACCTTGCGCCCCGGGAATGCGCTGATGATCGAAGGAAGAACGTTTCGTCTGACATGTCCTTCGTTGCAAATTAGCATGTCCGAGCGGTCAAACCCCTTGGCGGCGCTATACAGACGGCCTAGTAATAATACGTGTCGATCCTGGACGCGGTCTGTCTTGCTGAATACTGTCGCAATTCGATGAAGGCGTTTGAGTAGCTTTGGCACTTCTAGTCTGGAGACGTCGTAGCGGGTTGCCAAATATTGTATGAAATGCCGCTCGTACTCTGCTGTCCAGCCTAGAAAAAAAGTCCTCACTGTGCTCTCCCTAAATTCAAACGTGCCTTTACAGGCGATAATGGCCGTAATTATCGCAGGCATCGGCAACGAACTCGAGAATTTATATGTGATCACAAATGCGAGGTGACTTGCAGCCGCGGCAGCATGATCGCCTCGATCTCGTTGATCTTCTTGGCGTCCGCTTCCAACTTGGAGAGTCGCTGTTTGGCTTCAAACGCTTCGTCACGTGCACGCCAGTCGATACAGGCGCCTTGGTCCTTCCAGCGATCAACGAACATCACAGATGTCCAAGCCACGGGCTTTGCTGTCTGTGAAAAGTGCGCCCCGATAAACACCACCGATCACATTGCTGCCTTTCAGCACCTTGGCTTCAAAAACAAAGCTGTCGGCTATGCGACCTTCGACGAGACGATAGATTTCTGCACCTGGCTTGCCACTTTTCAAATCGCGCCGACCTGCGTAAACAAAATCGAATGGCAGAAACTCAGGAGCATCAGACTGCATGGTCATCGGATATTTTCCTTGGCTATTGGGCTGCAAGCCGCACGTCTAACCCACAATCTTCGCGGGGAGTATCAAGGTCAACATCGAGGTTACGCAGCGCTTCAAGCACTGCCTCGGAATGGTGACACGCCTGAATACCCTCAACCCACTTGCCGTCTTTGAACACGTCCCACCGTTTCATCGCCATGCCTCCGCTTCCCAGATTACGAATCGGTATTCAATGTGCGTTAAACGCACCTATCAAGAAAGTTTCGTATCCTCTACTCCCGGGAGGGGCTATCAAAAATGCGATCCGTTTGTCAGGTTGATCGAACATTGAAATTGACCGCAGGCCCTGACCAACGTTAACTGTATGTCCATACAGTTATCAGAAGTCGTGCGTTATGAGCTATTCCATACATGGCAAGCTGGTGGTTGGCGGTGTCCAGCTGCCCTATTACCTGTTCAAAATACCTGCCGGATTCCCGTCGCCGGCCGCTGATCACATCGAAAAACAGATCTCGTTAGATGAGGTCTTAAATATCCGGGCGCCGCACGTGTACCTGGCCTCGATCAGTGGGGACAGTATGCAAGGTGCTGGGATTTTCGACGGTGACCTCGCCGTCGTGGATCGCTCGATCGAGCCCATACACGGTCATATCGTCGTGGCTCTGCTCAACAACGAGCCTGTCTGCAAGCGCCTGTGTAAGCGTGACGGCAATGTGATTTTACTTTCTGAAAATCCTAAGTATCCACCGCGTTATGTCCTGGAGGGCGATGAGCTGGCTATATGGGGTGTGCTGACGGGTAGTGTGCGCCGCCATGTCTGAATCGCCGTTGTTCGCCCTAATCGATTGCAACTCGTTTTACGCGAGCTGTGAGCGCGTCTTTAGGCCTGACCTCGCCAAGACGCCTATCGTGGTGCTGTCCAATAACGACGGCTGTGTGGTTGCGCGTAGCTACGATGCGAAACCGTTCGTGAAAATGGGCGAGCCGTATTTCCAAATCAAAGACAATCTGCGTCGCCACGGCATCGTGGCCTTCTCTTCCAATTACGCGCTTTATGGCGATATAAGCCAGCGGGTTATGAGCGTGATTGAATCGATGGTTCCAGCCGTCGAGGTCTACAGTATCGATGAGGCCTTTGCGGATATGCGGGAGATACGTGACCCTGAAACACTGGGTCGGGCGATCCGCCAGCGTGTGCTGCGAAGCACCGGCATACCGGTCGGCGTGGGCATCGCGCCCACCAAGACCTTGGCGAAACTGGCGAACCACACCGCCAAACGGCTTCAAGCGCAAACCGGCGGGGTGGTCGATATCTGCGACCCGTTTAAGCGTGATTGGGTGTTGAGGAACACGGATGTGTCAGAAGTGTGGGGGGTTGGCCGACGCATGAAAGCGCACCTGGAAGAAATGAGCATCAAGACTGCCATGGACTTGGCCAAGGCTGATCCACGGACGCTGCGCAAGAGATTCAGCGTGGTCATCGAAAAAACCGCCCGCGAGTTGGCCGGCCTATCGTGCTTAGAGCTTGATGAACCCGATCCGCCAAAACAGGAGATCTGTTGCAGCCGGATGTTTGGCAAGCGACTTCAAGCGTTGCCGGCTATCAAAGAGGCGGTGGCCACCTACATGATGCGTGCGTCGGAAAAGCTTCGGGCACAGCGATCGCTGTGTAAAAAGATTCGGGTCAGTATCCGCACCGGCATGTTTAATCCTGCCGAGGCACAGTATGCGAATGGGGTTGTGGTGGACTTGCCTTACCCAACCGATGATGTGCGGGTGCTGACCAGCGCCGCCGGAGATGCGCTGGAACGCATCTTCCGGCCGGGGTATCAGTACAGCAAGGCGGAGGTCATGCTGCTGAACCTTTGCCAACCAGGTGAATTCACTGAGGATCTGTTTGCGCGATCGCAACCCGGTGAAGCCTCAAAAGTAATGTCGGTGCTCGATGCCGTGAATGGTCGGTGGGGTCGAGGTACGTTGCGTGTGGCAAGTGTACCGGCAACACCCGAATGGACCATGCGTCGAGAGCTGCTGAGCCAGAGCTACACCACTCGACTCGACCAGCTATGGCAGATTCATTGCCGATAGTGCACTGGCTTGATCCAGCATGGCTCTCAGCCGTTTGACCAAGGGAGTTCGTATGGTTGAAGCTTTAGGAGTCATCCACCAAAACTACGACGCGCAAGACCTTTTGACGGGAGTGCGTCGAGCAGCTCAATGAGCTCGGTGCCGACACCTATTTCTCGAAGTGAGTGCTTCGTCGACCGGATGACCCAAATCATGCAAAGCGATATGCAGCCATAAAGAATGCCCACGCAGCAGACACCGATGCCCATCCAATTGAGGAAAGGGGCTAGCAAGGAATCAGATCTGGCAAACGATCTGAGCACGAGCATTGCTAAGCCCAACATCGCCATCCCCCAAGCGCCTCGGACAGCCAGATCCCGCTGTATTCCACGCAGATCGCAGTACAGAAGAACCTTTGCCCCTTGCTGGGTATTGAGTGTCTGTAACGCCGATCGCAACTTTGTCATCACTCGCCTGCTTGGTTCGGGGTTGTCACGTCAGTACCAATGGAAGGAGTGCTGAGTGCCTCCTTAATGTGCCGCTTGAGTTCAGCTTCCAACCAATCGCTGGTCAGGTTCTCACCAGGTTTTTGGAGATTCGTCACGCATTTTGGCTCACGCGCAATGGTGATGATCTCGGCACGGCGAATAAGCTCATGAAAAATTTCGTGGTCGACAGGTTGGACCGATTGACGTGTGTTGAAATAATCAAGATCGATGTCAAGTACAAACGGTGATTCATATAAGCCTGGGACGCCGGCGGATTGAGTGATCTCTTCGATCAACCCCAGGTGCCGTCGAAGAAAGTCGGATTCCAGCGCCTGGTCCGCATAGTCTTTGGATCGAGGTTGGGCATTCGAGATCACCTTCTGACGTGGTAATTCGATGATGCGCTCTGTTGGGACGGAGTACGAGTAAGGCGGCGGGGCGATTGGCTTGGGAACCCAGGGCGTGTCTTTCGTTCTTTTGCGCCATTCCGCTTCAGCGGCATTCTGTTCGTTGCTTTGGTATTCGTTCGCAATGAGTCCGCCGACTATTGCGAAGGCGATATCAATGATCCCCGATTGCACGGCCGCACTTATGTGTTCGTCAAAACGCAGATTCACCACCGCATCATGCACGGTTTTCACCTCGCGAAAATCTATCTTTGCCACCTCTGCAGCTGCTCGCTCTTCCCATCCATCATCGTCCATGGCGTCTGCAATGTTCACAGTGCTCAGGGTGATGAATGCAGGGCGTGTGTCACTGTGGTAGTCAAGTGTCAGGAGGCGCAGCGGCGGCGCATCACCGACTGCAACCGCACATTCGGCCCAAGGCAAAAGCGCTTCATGATGGCTGTCAAAGGTGAACACAGGCTTGCCGCAGATGTGTTCACTTTTAACATCTGGATTTTGAATCTGACGCATACCTGATCCTATCACTTTAAGTGGTTATCGAATGGGCTTAGCGATCTCGCTTTCTCCCAACATTGGGCCACATGCTACCGCTGAGGCCTCATTGAATACACCCGGTGGTCAGCATAGTAGCAGTTTCAAATATTTGCATAACACGTACCAATACGATAAAAGATGCTTACAGTATTCTTGGGGTTTCTGTATGTCTCACCTTTGGCACCTGGCTTTCCACTCTGGGATGTCCGCAAGCAGCGATCTACGCGCTGCGGTGGATGTGGGCGTGCCTATTGGAGTCGTTGCGCCCCTGCTTAGCCTTTCGAAGATATTTCTCGCGCTGCCGAGACACCTTGATGCTGGAGGTAGTGTCTTCATGGACTCTGGGGCCTTCGCGGCCTTTCAGAAGAGTGAGGGCATTATTTGGGAACGAGTATTTACTAAATATGAGTCAGTTATTCTGATGACAACCAATCCGCAAGGACTGAGCATCGTCGCTCCGGATGTCATTGGTGACCAGATAGCAACCTTAAAGCTCTGGACTGAACACGCAAACAGGGTCAAGCGCTGGATCGACCAGGGCGTGAGGGTCATCGTCCCCTTGCAACGTGGAAATCTATGCGCTGCGGAGATGCTTGAGCTGGCTAAACAGACTTTTGGCACGGATCGATTCTGCGCTGGTATTCCTAGCAATTTGGAGGCTATGTCGGCCGAGGATTGCTCAACTCTTTTCCATTCGGACTTTCACGTCCTCGGCCGCGTGATCCTTACCGAAGAGCTGGAGAGGAAGCTTGGCGCTCTGAAAGCGAATAACCCCGAGGCGAACTATACGGCTGACGCGAACTGGCTTCGTGCCCGAACTAAAAAAATCAGCGTGGAAGCCAATAGTCTTTCTCCTGACCGGTCGATGGGGCTGGGTGACACAAAGCGCACCCGAGCAGTCAGAAATATTTTGCGGCAAGAGGCGTACGTCTCGTTGCTGGCCTAAACGCCTTACGGACTTGTGTTCCACATCCCTGAACACAAACCAACCGCTTAAGGGCGACCGCATGAAAAAATCAAAATGGGTGCGGACGTTGTTCCGTATCGCCCACTGCTGTGTGATTGCTTTGGTGATTGCTGAGAACGTGACTGCCGGGGAGCGCGATATTCCTCGCACAGAATCAGCCACGATCACGTTGATTCCGAATCCAAACCTTTCAGGAATGGTGGATCTCTACCTAGACGGACGCATTGATGTACACGTAATGGCGCGGCTGAACAACTTCGCTTACCTGGAAGGCCGCAAGGGCGTTGTGCTTCACCTAAACTCTTTTGGCGGCAGTACGCGTGCGGGACTTGCGCTCGGACGTCGCATTCGCCAGCTAGGATTTTCAACTCAGGTGAGCGTGAAAGCTGAAGGGTCGGCCCAAGATCGAGCTGGAATTTGCGAGAGCGCTTGCGTTCTCTTGTTCGCAGGCGGGCGCTTCAGGTTGATCCAGCCAGATTCGCTGGTTGGAGTTCATCAGTTTGCTGCTACCGACCAGGTTGATTCACATGAGGCAATGGCTGATGCGCAGATCTTTTCGGCCGCAACAGTCAATTATTTTCGCGACATGGGCGTGAGTACTCAGTTGTTCAGTTTAATGGCGATCACGCCGGCTCGTGAGATGCATCCGTTGTCAGTGACCGACCAGGTCGATCTCGGATTGGTGAATGCAGGGAAAGAGGACGCTGTCTGGAGTATTGAAATTGACTACGGCGGAGCTCTAGTTGTGAAGGGAGTGCAAAGCACCATCAGCAGCTCTGTCGAGTTCCAAATGTCATGCACAGCTGAGCAGGCAATCGCATTGGGAGTAATAGTCGACAGCGGTACAGCTGGCTTGAATAGCGCTGACCTTCTGACTGATGTTCGAACCCTAACCGGAGTGCCTGGTCAGTCAGTGCGGACAACTGTTCAGACGACGGAAATCGAGTTCCTACCCGGGGCTGACCAGTTGCATAAGATAGTGGGCGCCAAGTCCTTTGTCGTGAGATTGCACTACGTTAACAATCGCCAGTCTGACTACGCAATTGATGTTCCAGCGAAAGCTGGTGCTCTGATGGCCGGCTTCGTGCGGATCTGTCACGGCATGACAGCAAAGAATGACCCGCGCTGAACTGGTTACCGATCGATGTTCTGCATTCCCAAAGGCCAGTAACGCCTTCCAGGGAAATGACAATGAATATTGAAGGTATGCACACCCAAGACATCAATGATGTGCTTTCTGCGGGTCGATTGTGCCTCTGCGACACAGTAACCAGCATCCATACCGAGATGTTCCGATCGCTGTTCGGCGGAGTGATAGTCGGCGGATCAAAACCATTTGGTGAGAGGCTTGATGCCTACACTGCAAACAAGCATCGCGTGCCGGAAGTGCTGGCGGCTCTAGCCACCGAACTAAAACGCCGCGGATTCTAGGGAGAGATAAATGATCGGTAATGTAAGAGAATTTGTGCTGTGTCACCCAGGTACACCTCCCTACCCGTGGCAGTGGACCAATGAGGTAGCTGGATTTGAGAACGTCGAACAGCATTACGCAAGCGAGCCACCTGAAGATGAAACGCAGGTGTGGGGATTGGTCTTTACGCTTCCCGAAAACGGTGGATATCTGGCTGGGTGGAGCTGCGGCGAAATGGACCAGTCTGGCGCATCTGACTACGTGCATTCGAGTCTAAACGAGGCGGCAAATGCTGCGGAGCAGATGGCAAAAGAACAGGCTGAAAAACAAAGAGCTCAGTCTCTCGACGATTGAGCGAAAAGGAATTTGACCATGTCTCAGATCAATAACAATGCAGTAAAAGTAGGTGTATTCCGCCGGCGCGTTGATCATCTGTACCGCAAACTCAGCGACTACCACGCCTGCTGTTCGGCCGATGAGGTTCGCGATTGGAAGCGTGTAACTGAAGATCTGCTGAAGGAGGTTTCTGCTCTCAAGTGTAGCCGGGCATCCATAGAGGATCTCGAGGCGCACAAACATGCTCTCGAAGCAGTGACAGAACGACTCGCCGCGGCTGACAAGCGCATTGAGGCTTATGAGCTGAAGTCCGCAGTCAAAGCAGCTGCACAAACGCCGGGCCGGCCTCACCTGAGGCTGGTGCTTGGTGGAAAGCATCACTGAGACTCACCTACGGGGTGAAGTCTCACGAAACCCCGTTCAGCTTACGCTGGCGGGGTTTTTTTATTAGCTGCCGTTTGCCAGGAATAGGACGGCATCCATAGAATGAATCTAAATCACTCAGGGAGTCTTGTATGCGCTGCAACATCGAATTACTGGATAGTGAAGGGAAAGCGTGGTTTTCGGGCGTTCGAGATTTGCCAAGCCAATACATTCTGGACTTGGCTTCTAAGCGCAAGCCTGCGGTCTTGGAGAAGGGACTCGAGTTTGCACAGGGCGCAATACCGTACTTTGGGGGTGAGTTGGTCAAAGTTTTGAGGGCAAAGGGTTCTGACGAGGCAATAGACAAAGCTGTAATTGAGTTCGCCCTCGCCACGGTGGTAGTCGATAGCTGCCTCGGTGTCAGCGATGAGGTACTGTTGAAAAGTGATTTCAACCTGGTTGTCTATGGCAACGGCACCGTTCGTTATGACCGGCTGAATGCAGTAGTGAACTGAGCAGATAGGGTGCGTTCAGGCACTTTAAGGGATTGAGCCAAACGCTTTCGTACTACACCTCACCCACTGGGCCTTTGTAGGGCCCGGTGTATCTGCTGAAGACCAGCGTCGGTAGATCCGCCTTTCCCCACCGTTCTGATTTCCGCGATCGCGTAGGTTTGAGATCTCTCAGATCGTTCTTACGTCTGAAGCTCACTTCTAAAACACATTTGAATACTGATGTTTTTCTATTATTATACATACGTGTTAAGTGTGGGTTTGTCGCTCCTTGGGAGTGGTGATCTCGAAGCGAGAATTTCATGACATGGAATGAAAATGACTGACCGGGCTAGCCAGAGTGAGACCAATATGATGCACGAAGCGAAGCTGGGTATTGCCAAACCAATTGAAAATCGCGCGTACATTCGCAGAGTACCTTGGCTGGCAATGCTACTGCTCGCGATTGCATGGACGGCTGCGTCTGGCATCTTCATGTACAGCGGTTGGCCAACTCAAAAGCTAGAAAAAGAGGCAATACCCGAATTTCCTCGATTAGAAGATTGTTACCCCCGCGACTACCTAGAGTGCTTCGGAGCCGTGGCTCGGCATAGGCAGGCACTCGAGTATGTGCGTAACCTTTATGCCGACACATATCATGATCGTATAATCTCACATGTTGTAGAGAGTTCTCTTTTTTGGGCGATTCCGCTATTGATCGCCATAATTTTTCAAAACATTCTGTTTGGTAAAGGTGACAAATTGATAGTCAGAACATTGGTGAGAACCTTGGTCATGATTATTGTGCAAATGATGGTGAACGCCGTATTGTTTGATGAGTCTTTCTGGACGAGGGTAGCAGTTGGTATTTTATTAGGGTTGGTTATCGTGACCGCCTACGATTTCTTTTTCCCTATAAAGGTGAAAGCTGATGAGAACTCGCAAGGAACTAACAAAGAAAAGTGAAACTGGCCATCACTATTTTTTGGCGTTTAAAAAAGATTTACTTCAGTTCGGCGGGCATAGCTGACCGTTGAACTGGGGCGAGGCCGATCGTTTATTTGCGCGTGTAAAGCATTACCGATGCATTCAGACCAACACGCATCGGAGCCTCAAAATGAACAACACGAAACCGACTGTCATCGCCTTGTTGCGCAACAAAGCCCTGATCTACGTGGGGCAAAGCCGATTCAGTGATAGGCCAGTCTTCCTGGCCGAAGCGAAAAGCGAAAACCTTGTCTATGAGCTGCGCGGTGATGCGACTACGGATGACCACTTTGCATCACTGGTGGCTGAGTTTGGCGACATCATCAGCAAGCCGGGCCCTGATGCAGAGTTGAATTCGATCGAATTCAACACCGGCCGACAGTATTCAGCGGAGGGACAGTTCGTGGAGGCATGGGTAGTAGCAATAGACCAGTCGATTCCCGAATTACCGCTCAAAGTTGTGTACTTCAAAGACCTAAGCAGAATGATTGACGGTCTGGTGCGCGTTCGCTCACTAGCGGAAAAGGATGTGATGGAGGAATACGACCACGGTCGTTATAGCCCGGCCTGATCCAGCAACCTACAGGAGAGTGTCCATGGATAATTCCAATCAACGAATGCAATTCCTCCAATACCACTCGGTAAAACTTACCTATCCAGAAGATGTACGCAGAATGCGTGCTGTTCTTGCTGGTGCGGGTTATATCGCATTTGAAATCGACCTAGAAAGACTCTGGGACGAATTCAGCCAGGCAAATAACCTTCGTGGGAAATGGCGTGATTTGCCAGACGACGACATTGTGTTGCTCAGAATCCTGCTGACTGGCTTTGGTGTTATCGAACAATGGTACCCAGATGACCCCGATGCTCCGCATGCCTGCTATCCCAGTCACTGGCCAAGTTTGTAACGTCTCACCAGGCCCCGGCGATGCCGGGGTTTTTTTTGTCCTCGATTCGCATCGCCTGTTTCACATCTCCCTCAGCAAGTTCAAAACCTTCAGGAGATTCATCCTAATGAGCGCCGATCACTTCACAACGACCAACAATACCGTCCACCAGTTCTTGGCAGCTTGCGACAGAGCATACGAACGGGGAGAGATGCAACTCACGGAGCAAATAGAAATTTGTACCCGAGGAAACCCGCTGGCCGACTCCAAATACGAAACGGTTGAAACTCACATCAACATGATCCGTCCTGGCGACACGGTTCTCCACAACGGCGAACTGCGCACCGTTGGCAAGTCCGACATCAAGCGCGGTGGTTTCATGGTCGTGACATTGTTTGGTGACAGCTATCGCTTGGGCAATGTGCTCGTGCAGCTCGCTCGCGTCCGACGAACCGACTAATCCGGTTTATACCTGTCTGCTCTGCATTACCTGAAGACACGCAAACGCAAACTTCAGGAGATTGAATGATGGGAAGCTTCACCACGATGCCGGCCAGTGCTGGCGCCATGCCGCTCGCCGTTTGGCGAGGCGAAAAAGGTCAACGTTTGCGCCGTGTATTGTCACGCCATGAGCGCATGGTGACCAGGGCGTGCTCTGATGACAACGCAACAAGCGAGCGGCTCAATCAATTGAACAACCGTTATGACCGAATCATCCTGGCCGCCATTACATGGGTTCCACGATAGGTCTACGGTGCCAAAGTCTGATAACCAAGCTTCATCCCAGACCCCAGCCTACCGGCCGGGGTCTTTTTTTTAATTGTTGCTATGGATTCCTAACGCGTAAGTATATTATTGGCGACACTTATTGTGCCTTGAGAGAATCGTCATGCCCATCAAGTCCTGCGTCATCCATACCATCGACAAAAAGCCAGATGGCAACCCGGCAGTGCTGCATCTTCGAGATACCGAGCTACCGCAGACGGACGTCCTCGAGAACCTGTTGCACGACTTCAATGTTGCGTACAACGGAAAGCAATCCAAAGGGTGGGGCCTATTTCATGCGGAGTCCGGTGCCTACCCTTTCAGCGGTTGGCTGAAGGCCTACTTCGAAGGCAAGTCCGATTTCATGAATTTCAGCCGGCACGCTGTAGAGCACCTCACCAGACTGATGGAGGAGTCAAGCTTGACCGTGGGGGGGCATGTACTTTTGGTTCACTACCAGCAAGGTCTGACCGATTATCTGGCGATCGCGCTGCTGCACCAAAGCACCGGAGTGAGCTTGGACGAAGACATGAACGTGGTATCTGCACCGCATTTGGACTTCGGGCATGTCCACTTGGCTGCGCGGGTGAACATTTCTGAATGGCAAGGTAACCCAGAATCTAAGCAGTATATTTCTTTCATCAAGCCCAAATTGGGTAGAAAAGTCGGTGATTACTTTCGCGAATTTATCGGCTGCCAAGAGGGCGTCGATTCCCCTGGAGAAACGCGAACGCTCTTGAAGGCCTTCAGCGATTTCGTTGAAAAAGAAGACCTTCCCGAGGAATCCGCTCGAGAAAAAACGCAAATGTTGGTTCAGTACGCCAATAGCCAGAACAAAATCGGGCAGTCCATCGGTTTGTCTGAATTGTCTTCTCTGCTTGATGAGGACAGACCGGAGGCGTTCATCGAGCATCTGCGCTTGAAAGACTATGGGTTGAGCGAAGAGTTTCCAGCTGACAAAAAGGTACTGAATAAATTCCAGCGTTTCACCGGCCGTATTGAAGGGCTTTCCATTACCTTCGAGCAGCACTTGCTTGGCAACAAGCTTGAATTTGATGCTGAAAACAAAACCCTGCTGATTCGGAATCTGCCGGTGCAGTTACTGGAGCAGCTCACGCTGGCAACTGAAGCCTGATTATGTTGCCTGTAGATGAGTTCAAAGGGATCAAGGAGCGGGTGACTGAGTGCTTGCACTTGGCCTCCGCTCATTTTGGCGAGACCTTTCCAGAGATCCCTATTAAGTTTGATCTTACTGGTACTGTCGGAGCGCAATACTGTTATCGAAGGTGTCGAACTACAGGTAAGGAGACTCGGTACTTTCGCTTCAACCGTGTGCTGGTGCGCGAAAACCTTAAGGAATATCTTGATCAGATCTGCCCTCACGAAGTCGCTCATTACATTGCGAGAAGTAAGTGGGGGCGAGGAATCAAACCTCATGGCGTCGAGTGGAAAAGCGTGATGATCGACGCCTTCAAATTGGCACCTGATCGCTGCCACACGATGGATACGTCCAGCGTCGAAAAACTTCCATTTGTATATCGGTGCGGCTGCAAGGAGCATCGATTGAGCAAACGCAAACACCATAGGATTGTGCGCGGTTCCATTTACAAGTGTAACTCTTGCCGTAAGGCCATCTCCTTCTTGCGCGAAGAGGATGTGATCATCAAAGAGGTTAACGTCATCCCAAAGCTTTTCGTCAGTACAGGGAGCGCACCTCTCAGTGAGGCCCATATCCGTCAGATCGCCGGCATGATCGTTGAACACCAGGTTCTGACGCTGGTGGCGGACCCACTGATGAAAGCGGATGCAAAACTTGGGGCGTTGGGGAAGACCTTGAGGGTTTCCGCGTCTGCGGTCATTCGACACCAAAACCCAAGTACCCTGCCAGGTGGCGTTACGCATGCAATCATCTTCGGCGATAACCAGCTTGAGCGTCAGCAAAGGGTCGCCAAGGCATTCGAGCAGCGAGGTGTGATTGTGCGAAAAGTAAAGGTTACTAAGGTCTGAATTTTCGCTCTTTACAGAGCAATGTACGGCATCTCTTGGTACTAAAAAACGCTCAGGAGAGCAACCAATGAACGCATTGACTCAAGCCGCATCTATGGAAAACCAAGTGACAGGCGTAGCAGACGATTGGCAGGCCCCGGAATTTTACCGGGAACTTGATCTTGAGAAAGCAAGGCTGGTGGTGAGGTTTGGCGACCTCGCGCACTTATTCCTACGTGACTTTGAAAGGTTGGTTCAAGCTCAACGTGCAGATGACGCTATTTCAATGTCGGCTGCTTTTTGCAGCCTGGAAGAAGCCAACGCTGAGCTGCATGGCAAGGTCGAATCCCTGAAATGGGTCGTTGAAATGATGAACCTTGCAGGGACATCTACTGACTATGCTCTGAGCTCCTATCCAGAGGATGCGGCATTTGTCATCGCGTATCGATCGGTCGACTCCGGCCAGCTCCGCTTGTTTCGAACTGGTGGTGGTAGCCCCGGTGCTGCATTGACCTGTTTCGCTGACAACCACCCACAGCATTTCAAAGGTGTTTCTTCGATCTACCTCGACGTCAGAAGCGTAAAGCACCACCTGGCGGCTGCGGTATAACGTTCTCACCAGACCCCCATCACACTGTGATGGGGGTTTTTTATGCGCGGTAGAAAGAGCAAATGTGCGGCGATTATCAAACGCGAGAACCAGTAACGCGTATGCATAACTTGCTGTTGCCTTGACATGATACTGCCAGTATTATCAGTTGGTGTTTTACTCAAGCGGCGCACTGGGATTTTTCGGCAGCCAGTGCAGGCAACGACTACATGGGGGACCCCGAGCGATGACACCGCAGCAATTACTCGACCAGCCAAAAGATCAGTACATGCAACCTCAGCAGATCGCATACTTCCGAGATATTTTGCTATCCCAGCGCCGCGAATGTATTTCGCGCATCGAAACGTTGCGCGGAGACATGGCGGGCCTCGAAAAAGCGGCAGACGAGGTGGATGTAGCCCTCAACGAGCAAGAGCGACAAGGCTTGCTGAGCAGTATTGACCGCGAGAATCAAAACCTGCGTGAAATTAAGCTGGCGCTCGACGCCATTGAAACTGGCGAGTATGGCTGGTGCGAAGAATCCGGTGAAGAAATCGGCCTCGCACGTTTGCTGTCGAACCCCCGGTCGTTGCTGACAGTGGAAGCGAAGCAGCGGCGTGAGATTCAGGCCCGACACCGTCGCGTAGCGTAATCATCCTCCTTCAATCAAGCCTCCAATGGCTCACTTCAATAGAGAGTACTCCATGTCCACTTCCTCCCGTACTGCTGACAAGTTCGTGGTGCGCTTGCCTGATGGCATGCGCGACCGTATCAACGAAGTCGCACGAAACAACCACCGATCAATGAACAGCGAAATTATTGAACGCCTGGAACGGACGTTGAAGGAGGATGCAACGGGCATCCTGAACGTAGAGCTGGTTGAGCAACTGGGCAATCGCTGCAAAGAACTCGAGGGGCAACTTGAGGCGATGAAAGACCAACCATCAGTAGAACTGCTAAAGCGTGCTCTTGATCAAGTCACTTCGCGTTGCGAGGAGCTTGAAGCGCGTGGGTCAGGTGCAAAACTGAAGATCGCCCGCTGCTAATCGTAATCAGGAGGCCGGTATGGGAATGCAAAGACCGCCCGTAGACGCCAATCGTATCAGTTCTCAAGCGGACGCCGGATCTGCTTACATCGCCGCCGCACTGCGTTACTTTTGGCTCCGTGAGCAGTCGCTGCTTACCGGACACGCCAACGTGCCAATGGTCCGTATGGGCATGGGGGACCCGCTGGATGGATTCGACCTTGATTTAGAGGTCGACGCAGCGATGGCAAAATGGCCCCTTTCGGAAAAACTCTTTCATATTGAAGCGCCGGCGCCGGCGCACGACTTCGAATTGACCTCAGTCGAGGCCGAGTTTCTGTCGAAAGTGATTGAGGCGTCAACGCAAGAGCGCGAAAAAATACTTTCGCGTTACGCCAACGCCGCGGGTATTAAAGATGTTGTCAGGCTCTTCGCTCAGATGGTTGGGTGCGCCAATGCCGTAATCGAAAATTGCCGGCTTGGCGCGATCGACCTATTAATCACCGAGGGTGGGCTACACCCTCATGTTGCGGAAGATATTTACCTACCAACCTTGGTCGGTGCGATGTCAGGCGTGAGGCTCTGTACTGGCGTTGACCCCCGTGGACTTTGTTCGGGACGCGTTTACCGACATGAGACTCACGCCAATCAATCGGCAGTGACCACCGAAGACGCCGAATACAGCGCTTGCCGCAGACGGAAGTTCATGTGCCACGAGAGCCTCGACAAACAGGGTAGGGCCACTCAGGTATGCATAGGCCACGCAAAAGCGCTTAAAGCGGCCGACGAGGCGGAATGCGAGCATCCACGTGTCAGTGTCAGCGTTGTACCTCAACGCTTCACCGAAGGCTTCCCTGGGCATGCATGGACCCGAACCATTCCGGATCGACCTGGGAGCTACTGGAATTGGGGCGGCCAGCCTGGAGTTGCTGCTGACCTTGTTCAGGTGCGCCGAGATGCTGCCGCCGGATGCTTCAGTGTCAGCGAAGGACAGTTGGGGTTAGCCAAAGCTGTGCCGTGTGCTCAGTGGGGCGGATGGTGGGCCCCAGTGCAAATACCTGACGCATATTCCGAAATCGCTGGGGCCAACTCAGCAACGAGCATAGTTGGATAGCCGTAAAGCGTAGTGAGTAGCGACTCCTGATCAACCCAGCGGCAAATTCCTAATTCAAAAATTTACACTCCTCCCCATGGGGGGGCGGTATGGCGTTATTCACTGAGGAAAAACCAAATGTGGTTCAAAAATCTGTTGGTGTACCGGCTGACCCAGGAAGTTCTTTTTGAAGCGTCTGTATTGGAGGAGGCGCTCAAGAGCAAACGCGCCCGTCCATGTGCCTCGCAAGAGGTAGCGACGTACGGCTTTATTGCCCCATTCGGCAAAGGTGAAGACGCCCCGCTGGTTCATCAGAGCGGTGAATTTCTCCTGATCGCCGCACGTAAGGAAGAGCGCATTCTTCCTGGTTCGGTAGTGCGCGATGCAGTTAATGAAAAAATCGAAGAGATCGAGGTTGAGCAGAGCCGCAAGGTTTACAAGAAAGAACGCGACCAGATCAAAGATGAAGTGATTCAAGCATTCCTCCCGCGAGCGTTCATTCGCCGAACATCCACTTTCGCAGCAATCGCGCCGAAGATGGGTCTGATACTGGTAAATAGCGCAAGTCCTAAGCGGGCCGAGGACGTGCTCTCGACCCTCCGTGAGGTCATGGGCTCACTTCCTGTACGGCCGCTCACGGTGAAAATCTCACCCGTCGCGACCATGACCGAGTGGCTCAACACGAAGAAGGCCGCAGAGGGGTTTTTTGTCCTAGACGAATGTGAACTTCGGGACACACATGAGGACGGCGGCATTGTGCGCTGCAAGCGTCAGGATTTGACATCTGAAGAAATTGCTACCCATTTGGGCATCGGCAAAGTAGCAACTCAGCTTGCGTTGGCCTGGCAAGACAAGCTGTCGTTCATGCTCGATGACAAAATGATCATCAAGCGTCTGCGTTTCGAAACCCTTTTGGAAGACCAGGCGGCAGCGGACGGGGGGGATGACGCGCTCAGTCAACTCGACGCCACCTTTACCCTGATGATGCTCACGTTCAAGGAGTTTTTGCCATTACTCGTTGAGGGGCTTGGGGGCGAGGAAATTCCGCAGTCAGTGTGATGCTCGTGGGCTCCAGACCCGCCCCTATCGGCCTGCGAACAGGTGCGTCTAAGTCCCTGTGGAATATCTCTCGGAGCCAACGGCCGTTGTGGCCAGCCAGGCATAACCAGCACATTGAGCCCCCGCTTACCGGGGGCTTTTTTTGTCTGTCAAAAGTATCGCCCTGTGTTTCGCATTCCCAGGCACGAGGACAACACAAATCTCATTTTCCCGACTGGGCACAAACCCCGTCAGGGGAATGTGTCGTCAAACAGGAGCATTACATGACGACAATTATCAACGCGAAAATCGGAGAATCCAAAGGGCTTCCAAGAGTCTGGATGGAGGGTCAGAAGCTGCACCATGGAGGCGTTCAGATCGGGAAAAAGTATGCGATCAAAGCTGATGTCACTGCCAAGCGGCTGGAGCTGATCGAAGTCCCTTTCGACTTTTCTGGAAAGCACTTAACGGTCTCAAAGCGTGAGCGAAACGGGGTGATACATCCTGTGATCGATCTTCGCAGCGGACAAATTCGTGAGGTTTTCGAAGAAGACGATAAGGTCCGGATTGCTCTGCGCCGGGGACGCATCGTTATTACAGCACTTCAAATTCAAACCAAAATCCGTGAGCGGCTCAAACGCATCAAGGACAAGCTGGATCGTGGAGAAAAACTGCCAGTGGCAAGTCTCTTCCATGGCGGGGGAGTTCTTGATCGGGCAATACACTCTGGAATGCTCCGAGCTGGAGTGGGCACATTCATCCAGGTTGGTGTTGAGGTCGAAAGCGAGTATCTCGATGCCTCACTGAGAAATAATCCGCAGTTATGGGCAGAAAACTCGATAGCGATTAGTTCAGACATCCGAGATGTCTACCTAGGAGATAACACTCCTGAAGTGTGTATTCTCATCGGAGGGATTCCTTGTACAGGAGCTTCTAAGAGCGGAAAAACCAAGAACAAGCTGAAATGTGCTGAAGATCATGATGAGGCTGGTGCTTTATATATTGATTACCTAAACTGGGTTCGTGCGTTAAACCCTGCTATCGCTGTTATAGAAAATGTAAGCGACTATGCGAGCACCGCCTCAATGTCCGCAATTCGCAAGGTCTTGACACATTTGGGTTATGAGCTTCATGAAACTGTGTTGAATGCGTGGGACTTCGGTGCTCTTGAGCGCCGTGAGCGAATGGTACTGGTAGCACTCACTAAAGGATTAGGCACAAGCTTCTCTTTCGATAATTTGAAAGTGAACAACGTTAGGGAATCCTGCCTTAACAACATCCTTGATCCAATTCCGCTTGATGACGAACGGTGGAAGCCGTATGAATATCTTGCAGACAAGGAGATCCGTGATAAGGCAGCAGGAAAAGGTTTCCGGCGACAGCTTTTAACCGGTAAAGAGGACGGTTGCGGTGTTATCGGCCGCCACTATTTCAAAGGTCGCTCAACAGAACCTTTCCTGATTCATCCTGTTCGACCTGAATTAAGCAGACTGTTTACCAGGGGCGAACATGCGCGAATCAAAGGGATACCTCAGGAGATTCTCAATGGTGTGTCAGAAACTACTGCTCAAGAAATAGCTGGGCAGTCAGTTGGTTTTGGGCAGTTTGAATCGGTAGGAGAGGAAATGGGAGCATGTCTTGCGACAGTACGTAACAACATTTTGAGATTCCCGAAACCTCTACCGGTTGGAGAGGAAATTGAAGACGATAAACAATCGGATCCATCGATGGTACAAAAAGGCACCATGTCACTATTCAACTGATCTCAACCTACGTCTTGACGGTTAACGCTACACCCCACCCGATGCGCAGTGCGCATCGGGTTTTTTACCCTTCGGCCTCACCAGCAAGTGTTTCACTTGCCGGTATCAACTGAGTTTGCTATATATGGTATTGCTTTTTCGGTTTCAGGTAACACAGGAGTTACTGCAATGAAAGCGACCTTTTACTCAGAATTCATGCTTGCTGCACGTGCGGCTCCTCGGCTCTATTTCGCGCCTTTGATTGGGGCGGGCAGGGCGATTAGGGAAGAGTTTCGCCGGGTACAAGAGGATGCGTCGGCGAAGCCGGCGCAAGCCCCAGCAGCCAAACACTAAAAAAACGCTTTCCACTGAACCCGCCTACAGGCGGGTTTTTTGTTTCCTCTGTCATCGGTCCGGGATTATAGCCCCACGTCGAGCATCACCTGATACCAAGTAATTCCCTCAGGAGACACAACATGGTATTGGCCATCAATGATCCCGCAGTACAGTCTGCACTGATCCAGGCAGGCGCCGCAGTGTTCAGCACCGTAACTGCCGCTGTATGTGCAGCGTTGATCGGTAAACGGTTTACCGATCGCAAGAAGCTCGAGTCGAAACTGGAACTGAGTCAAAAAGACATTGAATTTCTGCTGAATGTAGAGGCGGAGCATGTGGCATTGCACAAAGAAAACGGATCGACGCCGAGTAAAATTAAAGTGCGTGATATGGTCCGGAAGAAAGGCCTTTCTTTCTCCGGTCAATTCACTCCCGGTCGGGTTCGTCATCCTAGATCGAATTGATAATTGAGAACAAAATCCAGCCAGGCTACGGCCTGGTTTTTTTGTGCCCCAAATTACGGTTTCACGTTACGCATCTCCATGCGCTAGGACTACTCGCAAGTATGGCCTATGCGTTCACTTAACGACCTATCAGGTCTTTTCAGGAGTAACTATGTCAAAAACCGCTAAAAAACCTTGGTGGAACCCCATCGCACACTTTGCCGCACACTGCTTTGTAGGCTTCATCATTTTCATCATTATTGGCCTCCCGGCCGTAGCACTTTCGTTTCTGGTGCACAAACTGGAAACGCTGGGCGTCGTGAATCCGTTGACAATCTCAGTACTGACTTTTTTGGAGATGGCACTAACAATTGCTGATGCAACCCTCTTCTTAATTTTCTTGTGTCTCGGAATTTTCAAAGCACTGAAGGAGTTTTCCGAATGAATACAACGTTTGGATCAGAGTTCGTAATTGCGGCAAAACAAGCACCACGTTTGTACTTCGCTCCTTTAATAGGTGCGATTAACGCCGTAAAAAGTGAGTTCATACGCGTACAGCGTGGTACTCGCCGTAACATCGAGCAGATACAAACAAAATAAAAGCTCTTAAAAGGGCGGCTTTAAGCTAACGCTTCAATTGACCCATCAACACTTAATGTGTTGATGGGTTTTTTTGCGTCTGTAGGAAACCGTGAAAGCCAGGCTCTACGCGACGATGGTCTCGGCAAGATTCTTCACTACACCTAGGTCGAATCAGCGTGTATTATGCCTACGTGTTATGTATCATCCAAAGCGCGCCGGCACCTTGCCGGCTAAACCTCAGGAGAAGCTCATGGGTAACACTGATCTTGAAGTCGGGGCGGGTTACGAGGTGTTCAACCCGCCGATCCTCGAAATGCAGCCTGGCGAACCCAATCACCAGCTCGGACGTTTCTTTACGGTAACTGCCGTTGAGAACGGTGGTGCATGGGTTTACGACGGTGCCTACGAAAGCGGGGTGTCTACCGTGTTTCTTCCAGCTGACATCATCGTCATGTTGCGTTACCAGAAGCTGGACAAGACCGGTGAAACGCAATTTGCTGAGCTTATGACTGCCTTGATTTCTTCGGCTGCTGCTGCGAATGAACAGCGGACCCTCGTGGCGGCTCATGGCACTGCCGACGAATCAGTTGAAGCGTCTCATCGCTTTTTTACTCAATTTCTCTCCGGTCAAGTCAAAGGTTTAGCGGCGAAAGGAGTGGTAAACCCTAACCTCGCTGTCGTTATGACGGAGCTCGCAACGGGGGTGTCGCTTGCGTAAAAGTGGGACTTTCCGTCCTTGGAATAGCCGTTCGATTGCAGGTATGGCCACTTTGACAGCCGGCGCCTTGGCTCTCGGTGCGCTACTGATTTTGCCGCATTCAAAGCCTGCGTCAACGATCGTGGGCCAAAACTCAAAAGTAGTCGGACGGTACTGTCTGATTAAACCAGGGCAGACTCGACCACACTGTGATGGTGGCGGAGAGTCACCGAAAGATCCGATGTTGTCGGCTATAAAGCAGATGAAAGACTCTCAAAGCTTCAGCGAATTGAGTCGATCACAATAATAAAACCCTTTTTTTCAAGCACCTTATTTGTACCCGTTATGAATCCCATCTGACCAATACAGGAAAACCAAATGATCTTAACTATTGACATTGTCGCTCGCATCACTGTTGTCGTGCTGGTGATCATCTTTTCGATCGCGTTTAAGCGCCGCAAAGCACTTTTCACTGTGAAAAATACCAAAGGGGACGCCCAGGCTGCTCTGCTCGAAAGTTACGTGTCCAGAGAAATTCGGGATACAAACTTGCAACTTTACCTTGTGGGCGGCTTTGGGGCCTTCGTTCTGGCTTTCTGCATCTGGTCGATCGTGGCTACCAACTGATAGCCAAGGCCTATCCGATCAGGATGGCCTTGGACACATGCTCCAGGAACGAAGTACTACGGGGCGGCATTGTCACGTCCTGTGGTACTTCTAGATTGAAGGGTCAAGAATGAAAATATCTTATTGGATACACCGGACGTTGTGGCTCGTCGGTCAGCCATCGGTAGCAGTTGCGTTGGCTGTTTTCGTGTACGTCTGGCTTAAGGTTGGATACATCGGCATTTTCTCAGTGGTACCGAGCTTTGTAGTCTTGGTGTCAGCGCTCGCGTATCGCCAGGCGCTGATACGCTTGTGTGCTCTCAGCATCGAATCATCCGGTTCAGGAAGTGCAGGTTCAGATTTGAGTTGAGGACCTGCCATGCCAAAGGCACCGACGCTTAGTGCGTTTTTGCGTAGGCAACGTGAGGATTGCGGTTTCTACAACGGCGTCCCGTTCCTGCACAATGCACATTCATTTCCTGCCGGCGATGGACTCACAGTCCGTTATTGCTTGTCTGAAGACGTCTTTACCTGGGGAGCCGTCTGTGAAGGGCGGGCCCTTGATGCATTGCTCGTCAAAAATGGTGACCCAGTTCCTATCGCAGTTCTAGAGGCCACAGTCCTTTCTAAAGGCAGCGGTCATGGGGTGGGGATCTCCGAGTCATGCGATCTCCTCAGTGAATCGCTCAACAATATTGTGAGCGACTTGTCGCGGACGAGTGTTCAGGATCTATTGAGTGTGCTTTCAGACGGTGGTGTGCTGATTTTGAATCGTTTGGAAGTTAGATCTAATCTGGGTCGTCACGGAATCGGGCATCGTTTCTTCCATTCACTTACAAATCATATTACTGGGTACATAGCGCTAACGCTTTACGCTCTTCATCCTTTCCCATTGCAGTATGAATACTGCGAACCTACACCGGATAGCCAAGAATACGAGCTATTTTGGGAGTCTTTCTGCGCAGATGTGGAAAAACTAACAAATTATTACTGTTATGAGTTTGGATGTAAAAGTGTCTCGCCTGAAACTAGGCTCTTAATTAGTGCGTTGCCGGGCTGGCAACTAAATATCGACCGCTTTGGGTGGTCCGTCGAGGTTTCGGAGTAATCATGTTTTCTGCTCAAGTACCGATCAAAGGCATTAGGTTCATTATTCAAGTGCTGCTCAATGGTTGGGTCTTGTCGGCCTTGCTTTGGTGCATTGGTACTGGGCTTCAATCCATTTCTAGCAATATAGTATATGGCTGGATACCACGGATCGGGGACTACATAGTTTATATAGGGTGGGGGTGCGGATCTGGCTCCGTCCTGATATTTGTACTGTTGATGTGCAAATATTGGTGGACACGACGGTCGGGTAAAATTCTGTGAGTCTTTTTATATCCGGATTGGCTCTTACAGCAGTCGCTCCTCTCCTATGTCGTAAAGCTACCTCAACCAGCACCTCTCAGTGGAAATACACACTGGGATGCGCTGCAGGTGTCTTGGGTCCTTATTTTCTTCTCTGCACATTCATGGACATGCACACAATCCTGTTGTTGTGCGCCGCAATCGGTACACCGTTTTGGCTGGTCGAGCGATTTCGGGCGGTTCGTCGCTTGGCCCCCTGGTCACAGGGGGTACTGGGGTTTGCAGTTTCGCTTGTGCCAATAGCAGCTTTGTTGTTAATCACCAGGTCATTCGTTGTTGAACCATATGTTGTTCCGTCATCCTCGATGAGGCCTGGCCTTGAGGTTGGTGATTTTGTTTTGGTCGATAAGTTAACCTATGGCCTACGGCTTCCGCTTTCAAATAAGCTTGTTTGGAACGTATCTACTCCGAATCGTGCTGATATCCTTGTATTTCGGTTTCCTTTGGATCGCAGCAAGGCTTATATAAAGCGTGTTATTGGCTTGCCTGGGGACATAATCGAATATAAGGCTGGAATATTGTATATAAACAACAAAATCGTCGACATGGTCGGTGGCGTACGTTATGAATATGTAGATGGAGATTCTGGGGTCACGACGATTGCAACATCATTAACTCAACGCATCGATCAAATACCATTTGATATTTTGTCTGACGCGCAGGATAAGGAGTTAGGCCGTGGATCAGATTTTCCAGAGATAACAGGCTGTGAGCGGAAGCCTGAGGGGGTGAAGTGTCTCGTACCCAAAGATGCTTTCTTTGTTCTTGGCGATAATCGTCGCGACAGCCTCGATAGTCGTTATTGGGGATTTGTTCATCAAACAGACATTATTGGTCGCGCTCTTTATTCAGTCTCAATAGACCGGCTTAATATTCGGATTAAACGAATTACTAATTGAATGCCGAGCATCAAGGAAGGTGAAAGATGAAGCATCGAAATCGTATGTGCCCATGTTCCACATACCTCCATGCAAGGGGTTCGCAAGTCTCTTGCATCCACTTATCAGGAGAATGAGCATGAGCTTTCACAATTTGGCTATGTTGTATGCAAAAGTTGCCACATCACCGGTAGATGCCCGCGGGTGTTTGTTGCAGGGTATAGGTGACTTTCCGGCAGGTTCGATTCGTGATGAGGTGTTGATCGCCATCGAAGAGATGAATCGCTCCAACGTGATCACGGATCTGGTGACTGGAAACGGCGCTCCTTTGGCAGCACACGTTGTCGTCAGCCTAGAAGACGGCGGAGCAGGCACCGAGGTGATTGTTAAGGGTGTGTGTTTTGATTCGGTATCGGCGATGGCCATGGCGGAGTTCGCCGCCAGTGAGATGTGTGCCTCGACAAATGCTTTACTGCGTCGCGACATGGGTGAGGATTTTCATCCGGTAGGCGTGGTGCATCTGAAGAGCAATGAAATCTGCATCTCAAGTCCAGAAACCGGTTGCCTGGCTTCGGTAGAAATTCAAACGACGACCAATCTCAGCAGCGAAAATAGCTCTGGCAGCTTTTTCGTCGGCACTCTAATAGGGGCCCAAGCGCTTCCGTCGATCTTGTAAATGCACCTCGACCACTCTCGCATTGCGAGAGTGGTTTTTTTTGACTAGATGAAACGCATAAGGCCTGAACTCGATGGGGATCCGTCCTCAGCGAAACTTCGGTGCCCGATTTTCCCACATCCTGGTTGGTCGAGTTCAGACCTGTCAACGCCATAGCCGCTTTGCACGAATACGCCTCAGGATACTGGATGCTTTAATTCTCATAGATCCCGGTTGGGTGTATATTGCTACCCGTTATGAATCAGCGAGGATCACTCGAATGGATCGCAAAGCATCTGGCCGTTTAATCATCAAAGTTGTTTTTACCCTAGTGGCGATGGTCGGAGCGCTTTTTACGCTCATGGCCGCACGAGCAGGAATGATCGAGCTCTCACCAGGAAAGATTTTCATGGGCATGTTTTTGCTCATTGTTGGCGGAGCCCTGTTGCATGTTGTGCAGGAGTTCATTTCGAGCGACAACGCCAGGCCGCAAGAGGACGCTATAGCTGCTCGCCCAGAAGGGGGAAATTAAAATGTTTGGAGTCAACGCAGAGCTGGCGGCTGCCAAAGAGTTACCACGCAACCTGACCTCCCGAAGCAGGTTTTTCTCCCTCGTCCCCAACGGGCTCAGTAATTCCGAATGGACTGAGCTGATGGACATGCTTCGCGTTGAGCGGGGGTGGAGTGACACCAAGCTTGGCAAGGAAATTGGAATCAGCATTTCGATGATCCGTCAGTGCAGGATTCAGATGCGTCCATTACCTCCTGCTGCAAAAGTGCGAATCCTCTCCGCCATGGGCGTCGAGGTGACCAGATCGTCGCTTATCGCTGCACTGCCGTCCGCAGTCAAGGAGGCTGTCGCTGCCGCGGATCTCCAGTCGTCATTTGTACGCAGGACGCTGATTTATGGATTCTTTGATCGGCTCGATGCGGGTGAATCTGCTGATGTCGTTGGCGGTTTTTTCGACGGCTTGGCTGCAATTGCTGGTGTGGATCAGCAAGGACTCGCCGAGCGTTTAGGCTTAACACTCGATGAGCTGACCTCACTTCGCCAGGGGTTAAGACCAATTCCATTCCTCGTGAAGGTGGCTATCACCGAGTCGTTTACTGCTCACGACATGGGACCTTTGATTATATCGCTGCTGACTTCCGCCTGAATCTGATTTGCTGATTGACTTCCTTCGTGCGCGAATTAAGTATACGTGTTATGAATCTATCTTAACCACGACACGTAACGAGCTGCGGGCTTCGTACACGAAAGGAAACTCCGATGAGTAACGCGCATATTTCTGCATTGACCAAGAGGCTGTGCGGTCATCTCGATATGTACAGCTTTAGTAGCAAAGGCCGTGATGGACGCCGCAGCGACTCGTTGTACGCCGCTACCACACTGTGTGGTGACTGCCGAGCAAGAGTGGGCCGCTCTCTTGAGCGACCTGGTACTGGCTTCTTTCCTGTGGCTCTGCCAGCACTCGCCGGCCGCTCAAATGCGGTGAGCTGGGCCAAAGATATTCGACTGAAGGCTTTGAGGAAAATGGGCCCAGTAATGGCCCAGCTCAAGCGGAGTGACGATCCTCTGGCTACCGCGGCGCTTGCAGTTTACGAGATGCTTTTCAAAATTCCGCTAGCGCTTTTCTGGATAGAAAACCGTGAATTTCCTTTTGATTCCTCCTGGGTTGTTTCAGAGGTTGAGCATCTTATGCGACGCCGGCCATCCAGTGTTGTACGCCTAAACGGATGCTCTGCGTTCTATTACTGGTCACAAGCTGATGCTGGGGTTATAGCCACTGCCAAGGAGGCATCGAGCGCAATCATAGACGTGGATGTAGTGCCTGCTGTGCAGCCTGACGTTCCACCTGCGCCGAAGACACTGCCGGTCATCACACAGTGCATCTTTTTGTAGTGTTCACCCCTTAGGAGGCTCCCCTATGCAGGTCGCGGCATCAACTATTCAAAAAATCGAGATTACTGAGATAAAAGCGCTCGACCCTGTGACGTGTATTTTGGAAGACTTGGGACGCTATCGCGGAAGCCTCGCTGTTTCTTGTGCCGGACGGAGTTGGGTGCGGCAATGGAACAACACCGGCGCCAATTCAATCGCTGAATACATTGGCTGGCAGGACGCCGAGTATCTGGCTTCAGCACTTGCGCCTACGATGTCGCCTACGATTTATGACGAGTCCCTTCTTGTCGCCTACGCTAAAACAGTGGTGGTAGAGCGCCGCCTCGGCAAAAGCCTCGATTACGGTTCGATTGATAAAGACGACGCCCGTCGTCTATTCAACGCCTGCGAAAACTTGCGTGGCTATATGACATTTGACTCTCTTCCTTCGGTGCTTATGACGGAGCTCTTCGGTGACGAATGGTTCTATGCCGCAGCGCATGCGCAAGGTCGGAACCCGGCCTTTGAATACATCAAACGAATCAGTCAGGCGGTAATCGATGGAGTAGCTCAGTTGCGGCCAGTTCACTCCGCTAAGAACCGGTTTGGCCTCGATATGGATTACTTCAGGCGCAGGCTCAACCGTCTGAGTCGAGATCTGGCTGACTTTCCACCGGATGAAGCTGCCCGTGAACTCGCCCGCATGGCTCGAACGGCCGATCCCGCGGTTTTATCGGAAGACGAGTTTAAACAGGTCGAAAGTTCCACTGATGATCACCTATGTCGATATCAGGTTGGGGAGCAGCATTGTGATGGAAATGGATTCCTCACCGGCACAATTCAGAGATCAATGCCTCTGGAGCAAGCGAAACCATGTCCTTGCTGCAACACTATGCTGTGGCTGATGGACGCCAAAAATGAGGTTGGTTCTCTTGCTGCTACTGGAACTGACGGAAGTGCGATCGAGCGGGTATGGCTTGATGCGTTGAATATCGCTTACCAGGCAGGCCCTGAACGTATTCTGGGCGCACTGGAAGCTATTGGGGCCGTTGAGGTAATAGTCCCGCCGGCAGGTGAGGATAGCAGTCAGATCCGCCGCTACAATGCGCCTGAGGCCTTTGCCGAAGCAAAGCTGGACGAGGATGCAATCAACGAGTTTTCGATTCAGATGAAGGTGAAAATGGCCTATTCACGTGCCAAGGGACGTGAAGGCTGGTACCGGAAAGATTTGTGCTCATCTACTACGTTGAGCCAGATCCTTCGGGAACATGTCGACAAGGGCGATCCAATCGATACCGGCATTTTAAGCATGATGCTTCACCAACGCGGGGAGAGCATCGAGCTCGAACAGGTCGCATGTGAAGCCCAAATCTAAAAGTAGAGATTCCATGATGTCTAACTTCCTTCGATGGGCGCCTGTGCTTTGCGTCTGTGCCCACCTCGACAACGCCCAAGCTCTCGAGATGACCTTGTCATCTAACGCACCCGAAATTAACCAAGTCCAAATGAAGGACGCGATCGTTCAAAACTTGCCCTCGGCTGTATCCCAGCTCGGCAGCGACTATCAGCTTTTCGCCATCGTCGAGACAGGCGATTACATGCCAGGCCAGCGTCTTTACAGCTATTCGGTGACCCTCCACCGTAAAGTGATTGAATCAGGTACTGGAAAACCCTATTGGGTGCCTACCGGCGGCATCCGAGGTCATGGTGTGGCTCAGGAATCAGAGACAGTGCTTAGTAATTTGAAGTCTGACGTCGTTGCCGGCGCCAAAGCAGGGGCATTCAAATTGGACCAGATGTAAAATGTCACCGGCAAATTGGCTGATCAGAGTTTCATCACTGTTCAGTCAGTCTGTGTAGAACAACGCCATTATTTAAAGGCGCGGACCAAGCATATGGGTTGTCCGCGCTTCCACTCACCATGCACTTGGTTGCACCCATCGGCGCGACGGTGGCAAGCCCCTCGCTAATCTGCTCAATATCTAGATCCTGCAAGTGACGTGCAGCCTCGTATTTCAATGTGCACGACAGTCAATTATCTGCACGCACTCGTGTGCGCGCTGTTGTTTCAGCGTGACAAGAATGGCCCGAAAGGGTGTAATGGGCATCTTACGTACACCTACGCGTTATGTATCGATTTAAATACCTCAATGATTGAGTTTGGCGTTGGAGCGAACATGATCCAGAAACCAATAGTCGTGGCAGTGGTAGCGGGGGCGCTGTCAGCGCCGTTAATGGCGTCGACATCCTACGGTTTCAGTCTGTTCCCTGAGAATTTTCAATCAGGCGCATCACCGGCAGTTGCCTCGGGCATGGCTATCGCTCTTTTGGCAGGGGGATATTTCTGGGTCCAGCGTGTCCGGCGTTTTTCCAGATCTCAGGAGCAACGAGTACAGAGGCAGTTGAGAGCGATGGAAAAGCTCTCGAAGCGAATCGAGCAAGCTGATGGCACGTTATACAAGAGCAACTTTCTAACGCATGCAACCCGGACAGAGCTTCGGCACGCATTGGATGCAATTGGCACTGATACTGTCCGTGCCATTGGCAACCTGCGTCGACATCAGGATTTACCTGACTCGGCCTTTCGGAAGTTGATGACCCGCTCTGATGAAGTGTTCGAAATTCTTGAGAGCTCAATGACGGAGGCGCTGCCAGACGTTGAGGAGGGGAGCGAACCATTGCTGATGCCTCGGCGCTCGAATCCGCTGCCCCGGCCGAAGCCACAATCTCGCCCACGTGACGCTTTGACCACATTGGAACCAAACCCTATTCGTGCTGCTGTCATCCCGATGCCGGCGAAGATACAACCCAAAGGGGCTAATGCCGACGAAGCTTCAAAATTGACGCTGCCGGATCTGGGGATGACTTCGCTCCTAATGGGAGGTGGGATGCTTTATGCGACTGAAGACCAGGATAGCGAGTTTTCAGGTGGCGCTGCCGATGCTGACTCAGATTGACCGCAACTGGACGTACCATGGCCATTGATCTCCCGGTAAGTTCGCCGTCCGAAAGCAATTCGAATCGAGCCCGAGGTCCACGCCGGGGGATCGACCCCGATATGCAAGGCATCACTCGGGATCTCAGGAAGTCCAACCCATCGGACGCAGGCTGGCGCGTCCGTCTGATGAAAGGGCGTCGGTATGTCGCCGATCGCCATTTTCGAGATCAGGCCTATGGCGGCTCGCAACGTGCCTTGCGGGCAGCTCGTTGTTACCGGGATGACATGGCCAAAGAGCATGGGATTGTCTTAACTGCGTCGAGCACTGGCGCTTTGGCTCAGTTGCGTCGAACGGCTGAGATGACCCAGTTACAGCTTGCCCGGGTCTTGCGAGTATCAAGCGCTCAAATTGCCAAATGGGAGCGGGGAGAGGCACCAGTTGCGTTATTGAAGCTGGCGGGCGCCATCATATCAGGGCAGGTTATTTGCACCTCGGTGGATATTACGGCCGGCGACATTCGTCGCATCCGCACACAGCTCTTGAAGTGGACCCAGCATCAACTCGCCATAGAACTGGATCGGGCTTATGCAGCGATCGGGCAATGGGAGCGAGGAACTCGACGTGCACCTGGTTGGGTGCTGGTCTATCTTCAGGCAATCAATGACGGGTGGAATACAGAAGTCAGCTCGGAGACCTTTAGTGCCTGACATAAACTTGATGGAGTCGATAGCCAGGTGGAAAGCTGAGAAGCCAGTGAACCAACTGCTGCCCATTCAATTTGCCGATGGAACGCGTCTGGACCATCTGGAAATAGATTGTGGCGGCTGCAACCGTGTTTTGCGCGCAAAGCATCAGCGGGCCGTGATCAGCATGTTAATGGCAGATACCTACAGGCTCGATGGCCTTGCTGCCTGTGAGCAGTGTCGCACGTTCACTCGGTTTTCGATTTTGTGTTCGGGCGCTGGTGGCGTGGTAACCATAGAATTTAGCACCGCCAGCGGGAGGGAAATGCGCATTCAGGTACATGCCACCTGGTTTAAAAGGCTTGCTGCTTGGCTGACCAAGCGGCTATGAAAAAGCCCCTACAGCAGAAACTGTAGGGGCTGGCAGAACATTTATACCTCTTCTTGATGGAGGTTGAGCTCGGGCTCTTCCGATGGGTTATCGGCGTTTAGCTTGGCTTCGGCTTCTTCCGCTTGCTTGAATTGCTCCAAGATTTCTTCCAGCTTCTGTTGATTAGCAGGAGACAGTTGGCTGAATGCCTTGTCCTTTTTGATATCATCGATCGCCGCTTTCATCGCCGGCGCAGCAGCAGTAACAGCTTTCTTGATCACCTTCCCAGGGACAAAACGAGGCATCAGCTTCGTTTTACCAGCGGCTTTCGATCGTGCCAAAGATTGCTCGATGATTCCCAGCGCCTTCGGGCCGTGCTCCTTCAGAAGCTCCACTGCCAGTGTGAAGGCGATGACTTCATCGCGAACGTAGTTTGAGATTTCGACCGGACCGTTGATCAGCAGCAGATAGTCCGTAACCTGAGATGGCCAGAGACCGAGTTTTGAGGCAATTTTTGCGTGGTTGTCAGGGTGCCAGCGAGTCATGCGTTTACACACGATAGCGGTGGCGTAAGGATCCAGGGGATCTCCGTTATTACTGAGAACGAGATCCGCGGTGAGACTTTCTTCATCGATGTCGTCTTTAACGATGACACACGGAACAGTTTCGAAGGGTTTTCCTTCGGCCATGGCGCCCAGTACAGCTTCAAGACGTCTGTGGCCGCGCTTCAATTTGATTCGTTGCTTGCCCTCTTCGTCGATCACGACGATCACGCTGAGCGGACTGTCCTTCTTGAAGCCAACTTCCATCATGTTGGTTTTGAGGAGAAGGACCTTTTCTTTGTACCTGGCGTTCTTTACCCGGGTGTTGTATCCGGGAATGACTTCAATGACACGAGGGTCGATGTTCCAGAGGTCACTTGAACCGAATTTATCGATCGGTTTTTCACCTTCAGCGACAACATCCTTGTTCCCGTTTGCCATTGCTTTCTTGATGCTGCCTGGAAACAGGTTCAGCCGAAAGTCCAAGTCCATCTGATTTACAGCATCGGTTTGTGGCACGGTGATAGCGTCCATCGGGAATTCTCCAAAAGTCAAAGATCGTTGAACTTGCTTTTGGTGATGGCGAACATCAACAAATAACCGATGATGATGACTTGGCCGGTGGGGCGCAGGGCTTCAAACAGCGGAATGGTTCAACGGCGCGCTGATCATAGCAGAATACAGGTACGTGTTATGCATCGTTAGTCTGATTCTCGACGATTTAGGACTTGCCAGACCATCGGCCTCAAAATGTTGTCACTCCCATCCAGCTCTAGGAGCTCGGTGGTAGGAAGCAACTGAACATCTAAGGCGCTATTCACCGTCTGTACCACGTCCAGTTCGGTTTCCGGAGTCGAGTGGGGGCCAATGGCAACACGCACAGTGCCTGTTACCAAAACAAGCTGCTCCCCTGCGGCGCTATTGCCTTTTCGGATCACTTTCAGGTCAGCGATTCGCCCATCAACCACCGCCAGCTGTTGCAAGCCTGCGATCGGCGCGGGTTCAACAAGCATTGCGCTGATGTGTTCCGACAGATCTACATCACAGTGAAGTTTGCTTTTTACAGTGGTGAATTTGAGAAATGAAGCGTCGAACATTTGCCATTGATGCAATGCTGGTAGTGCTCCTTGCTTTGATGACCACACTGGCCGATAGCTCACCAAGACCTTGTGTGCGAAGCGGGGTTGGGGATCAACGGAGGACCAATGCTGATCTATTTCTGAGCGCGTGTTGGCGATGATCCAATCGGTACGGAATGCCCACATCTCAAGAGTTGAGGTGGGGTCAATACCGAAATGAGCGCAATTCTCCTGGGCGTGTTCAAGAGCTGTCCCTTCAACAACTTCGCCGGGCCATTCAAAGCGCTCGACGTCCTTCAACTTCTGCCCGCCATGCCAGTAAGACAGATCGATGACCACCTTGGGCAGCCAAGCTACGCGGTTCACACAAACACTGGAGAGGGGAATTTTTAGGGAAGAAGAGTGCTGCGGGTTGAGCATGGCCAGCTCCTTAAGAATGTTTAGCGCAATGTTAACATGCCTACATACTCAGCAAGAATCTGTTAGGGGTCATCCTGTATTCATGGCCAAAAAAAACCGCCTGCGATGAGCAGGCGGTGATGGTGCGGTTAATTAGATGGTGAAGGAGGTGTGGCCTTCAACAATTCATCGAGGCTGGCACCAGCGAGGGCTTTGCGAAGCATCATTGCGATTGTCTCTTGCGTAGTGCCGGTGCAGGCTTTGGCAATGCACGTTGCGTAAGAGAACAGCAATCGATCAGCTACTTTCACGATGTCCGCCTCAGTTGGCGATTTGACTGGGTCGAAATTGCTGCAGCCATCACCGAGGCCGGTTTCGACAGCGGCAACATTTGCGCAGTACAACGGATCACAAATACCACGCACATCAAAACGCATGCAGAAGGCTTGGGCAAAATTTCGTAATGTTGAGGGTAGTCCAGAATCGCCAAAGGCTTCCTCGAAGAAGCCGGGCAGGAAGGAACTAAGAATTGTATGTGCTGCTGCTGGATTATTCACGGCGGATCTCCTGGTGGGTTTACTTGCAACAGGAGAGGTCTCACACAGGAATATAAGCTTTTAGAGAACCAGTGTTATTAGGCAAATAGTGAAAATCCCTATGCCAAGCAGCACCTTACGGTTGCCCTCATCGATGTGGAACCCGCGCTGCTTTAAAAAATGCTCCGCAATCGTCCAGCCATCCAGAGGGGGCAATGGGATGATGTTCGTGGCAGCCAGCAGGATCGACCCCTGCGCAGCTACCAGAGTTTGCCAATTTGGGTACATGAAATAGATCCCAAAGAATAACAATCCAGTGACCGCCGAAATCAGAGGGCCGCCCGCCGCGATAATTGCCCGTTGGCCCGAAGAAGCTTTTTCGTAATCCGCGCTCACCACGTACGCCCAGAGTGGTATCAGGCCTACCTCATGAATGATCCCGGACTTTTTGAATGAAAAGAGTTTCACCCCCCCGATGATTAGCTTGTCTGGTTTGATTCCCATTTTTTGCATCGGTATGAGATGCCCGGCTTCATGTATGAGGAGCAGAAAAACGAGCATCAGCCAGATTACGGCAAAAGCCGCGATGAACATCCCGATGGTCAGCAACATAGCTGTTTTATCCCCGATTCAGTAAGCCGTGATTCTTTAGCATCGCCCGGTTTCCTACAAGGAAAACATGCGCTTGCAAATCTGATTATGGCCCTCTGTGCACCATCCCCAAGTGTAAAGCAAATGCACTTGGAGTCTCCCTTATGCACACCGTATTTCAACTGGCCTTATCTGCGCGAACGAATTGGGCGATGGGTGTCCTCTTGTCCCGGGAAACCGGTGGAGAGTTATCGGCAGAAATTAAATTTCAGGAAGCTCGCGATCTTGCGTGGGCTTACGGCTGGGGGGCTTCTGCGGAACCGTCGCCGCTGTTCACAGACGTTCCAGACCTCATGGACGCGTTCCTCGCCGGATCACAAACATTAACCCTCGATTGCGATCGTTGCACGCTCGAATCAAACCTCTGAAAGGTGACGTTATGACTCAACAAGCCATGCCTACTGAAAATACTCAGCAACTTTACTCCGTGACTCTTCGCTGGCCGCAAAGCGATCAAGGTGACTACTCTCAATATGTTCTCGCCGGCGACCATTACGAGGCGTGCTTGCTCACAGCCCGAAAGATGGCTGAGGTGCAGGAAGAAGACAGTGATGACCACTTTGATGCGTTCGAGGACAATGCTGAGCGTGAGACATGGATCAAGGAACGAGCCGCTGATTCGATGGAATGCAGTCTTGTCGCTGACTCATTGAGAAGCGATCTTTCGGAGCTGTTTGCCGCTGAGTTGTTTCCAGATGGTGTTCGTCACGGTATCGACATCGAGGCATTGCGATCGCTGGTGCTGGAAAACAGAGAGCTGCTTTGCACTAAACCCTCTACTCCTAAAGTATCCCTGACTTTCAGCCTGGTCGATTCAGGCAACTGCCGCGTGTATTACAAGGATCCGCTCAAGCGGTTGTTTTGCTTCCAGCTTGACCGCCCCAAACAATTCAAATTGCTGTATTGCACTCGAGACGGTGAGCCCTCGCACACTGTTGAACATCTCAACAAAGATCTGCTTGATTTGCCTCCCGCAGAACCTGGCATTGCAGTGGATTTTATCCGATGGTGGGAGCTGATGATGAATCAGGAGCCGACCGCAAGCTAACGTTTTACCCATGCCACTGGACTCCAGTGGCTTTTTTTTATGGCCGTTTTCAAAGTTTTTGCGCGAAAAAAAACGCTCCGCATGGCGGAGCGCTTCATTTATTCCTTGCAACCTTCAGGTGGTCTAGAAACCCACTGAGAAAGACACAGTGGCTACGTCGCTGGCAACGGCCTTGCCGCCGTTGAATCGGTGACCGTACGAAAAGCCGACACGAGAGGTCTTTGCTGGACCTGCCATTTGCACCCCAAGACCAATTTCGTCCCAGCGTTCGGTGGTGGCTTGTTTGAGGTCAAAGGTCGACACGCCCAACACCTGACCGCTCAGGTCGTCGCTCGAATTATTAAGCCGCTCTACGTGCTTGAGGTTGGCCGACAGAATTGCCTTGTTACCCAGATTCAAGCTGCCGTTGACCCCAGCGGTGCCATAGATGTTGTTTTTTTTACGGCTATCGAACTGGACAGGGTATGGACCGCTATTTTCGGTGTATCCATCCAGCTTGGTGTCCAGGTAGTCAAGACCGATAAACGGCATTACAGCTGCATTGTCCTTCACGATGAACACGTAGCCAGCTTGACCTGAGACAGCGCGTTGGCTGATATCAGATTTTCCTTTGGAGGAGGAAGTGCCAGCACCGGTCAGGTAGGAGCGCTTGATGGTTGCATCACCTTCCGAAATTGCCACGGCGCCGCGGGCGAAGACGCCCTGTTTCAGTCGATTACCGTATTCGACGAAGGCGCCAAAGGTGTTTGTGTCCCCTTTGACACGGTCGTCGTTGACCTTCAATGACGTGCTCGGCCCTTGGTAGCCGATGCCGGCAATGAGGTCTGGCGAGATGCGATAGGCCAGCGTGACACCACCGTAGGTGTTGGTCCCATCAACGGTTCCATTATGACGGGTCATCTGCACGCTTACGTTGACGCAGATGCCCTTAGCATCGAACGTAGTACAGCCCAGTTGATCTTGTACGAATCCCTGCAATTGGTTTTGCAATGCTTCAGCGTACAGGCTTGCATTGTTCAGCGAGTCGCCGAGGTCATACAAACCGATCACGCCCGTCGGAGGCACAGGAGTGGTGCCGGTACCGGAACCAGATTCGCTCCCGCCGACCGTTGGCGTTTCACCGCCGTTGCCGGACGTCGGTGGGGTAGTTGCACCTACACCGGATGTAGGCGGGGACACTACTGGTGGGGTGACTACCGGCGGGGTCACCACCGGAGGAGTTACAACAGGGGGGGTCACTACTGGAGGAGTGACTACTGGAGGAGTGACTACTGGAGGAACCGCGATCGGACCGTAGGAACGGGCAACAAATGGCTGATCACGACCGTTCAAAGTGCCCAAGCCGAACACTGTATTTCCGTCAGTTGATACCGCGGTGGCGAGATTGAGAGAGTTACCTGGCAGAAGCGTGTAGGACGGATCGTTATCCTGCAACCATTGCACGAGCGATTGCATTCCCGTTTCTGCGGTCCAGCGGAAGCCAGACACAACGTTGCCAGTAGTGTCGGCGATGCCTACGACCACTGCTCCATTGGCCGAAATAGCTTGCGCGTCAGAAAAAGAGCCGTCCGAAAGAAAACCCAGCCCCTTCATTCCCGAAGCCTCGGTCCACAGAAAAGCTTCGTTAGCAGACAACGAAGAACCACTCACGCCGGCGATGTATGAACCGTCTGCACTTGCCGCTTGGGCACGGGAAATAACACCTCCAGGCATAACCCCGAGGCTTTCAGCACTTCCGCCATTGACCCAGCGGGTTGCAACCTCTCCGTTTGCCGCCCCATTTTGAGCGTAGCCAACAACTACGCGGCCGTCACCGGAAACGCCAAGGGCGAAACTGAATGCGCCGTCACTCAAATGGCCGAGACTTGTAATGTCTCCGGCGCTATTCCACATCACTGCGGTATCGTTACTCAGCAGGCCGTCACTGGCGGTACCGACGATCACGCTACCATCCGCGGAGACCGCGCTGGCTCCGGCATAATCGCCGTTGTTGAGGAAGCCCATCGCGTGGACTCCAGCGCCGTCCCAGAAGACAGCTGTCCTTTTCCCGGTCGATCCGTCCAGCGCAGAGCCGACGATGACGCCGCCATCATTCGATGCAGCCCATGCCTGGCTGCTGGTCCCCCCACCGAGATTAGGTAGGTACTGCTTACCCCCCAGCAAGGTCCACTGAAATGCACTTGTGGTGCCGGTCGAGGTGTTGGTTTGTGTTCCTACGAGCATCTCACCGTCACCCGACCCACCTAAGGAGGGGTTGTAACCGTTGATTGAGGTACCGAGTGTCGGGGCAAAAACATCGATGCCGCTGTAGGCGGCCTGTGCGGCTGGTGTGGTGAGGCCTAGGCCGATTGCGGCGACCAACAGCGAGAGGCGGGGGTTGAAGCGATTGTTCTTGTCGTGCATGGGTGATTCATCCTGGTATTAGGTTCGCAGTAACATGCGTTTATAATACTGAAAGAATCGATATCAAATCAACGACATTTTGGTTGCAGGGTGCCATTACGAGTCAAGCCCAGTAAAAATGGGCATTTCGGTATCTTTTTATGTGACTGGCCTATCCGTTATGGGGATGGAGTTTTCTCAGAATTAGATTCTTGTAGTATCGAATATCTGACCTTGTTCAGCATTCCTACGAGTAAGGCCACCGCAAGTGACCGCCAACCCCGAGGAGAATATCCGTGCTGAACATTCCGAAATCTCTTTTGGAAACCCGCATCAAAAAAGACACATTGCATCGATCTGGTAAGCGTTTGCTGCTAGAAATCGCCGATGCTCTCAAGCTGCCGCCTGACTCATACAGCATCACCTCAAACAAAGGCGGTACCGGAGTCATGGGGGAGGTGTCGCTGCATGGCGATCATCTATACCTGAACGTTCACGTTATGAACGGTGAACTACGGGTGCTGTACCGAGCATGCAAAGGCAGGAGTGATTATTGCGGCGGGATGAACCGATACGTCGGTGTACCCGAACTGGCCAGCACCACCGCCAGCGAACGATTTATCGCAAAGCTAGAGCAGATGAATTGTCTAAACATCCGTGATGAAAACCATCAGGCAGCATGAAAGAGGAACTCAATATGTCGGATAACCTGGCGCAGTTTCCCGAAGCTATCGCACGACGCATCAGCAGGATCATCGGGTTCGATCCGCCTGTGTCAGCAACGAGTGCCAATGGCTGGTTCGGTGGCTACGGATGCCGCTGGTGTGCAGCTTCAAAAGCATGGTTTACCGTCGTGCCTTTCAACCATCGGGAGGTGGCAGAAAAGGTCGCTCAGATGTTCAGAGAAGCTGGTATTGAAGTCACGATATCGAACGAGGGCGGCGTCACTCAAGAGGATGATGGAAAGGGCCTGCAAGTGTCGGCCTACGTTTGACCAACGCTGTATCCGCCGCTCCTTTGGAGCGGTTTTTTTTCATGCGTTTTACTATGAACGACATTTTCCTTGTGGGGCCATGTTGGCCATCTCCCTATTGATATGAAAACAACCTGGAGATGCACATGAATAAAGATGATCAGAACCCGGCCCAATCCACGGCAGAAACTGCCCACGCACCAAGCGACACGCCGATGATGCTAACGGATGCAACGGGAACAGTTACACCCGTCCCCTACGATCCTGCATTACTGGCTTTCGTTCACGAAGGTACAGAAATCCGAAATCCGTACGTCTCCCCTGACGGTCGAACACTCGTAAGTCCTCTCATTTATGGATTCGTCGAGTATCACACTGGCGGCGGATGCATGGCGTTAATGCGGCCGCACACCGAAGGTCGATCCCTCTACCTCGTGCAGGATGGAGCCTACATCGCTGATCCACAAGATTGGCGTGAGTGCGTGATCTCCCTGTCCGACGAGGAGGGCGATGAACTCGCCTACTGCGACCTCGGGGCCGTGCCATCGTCAAGCGAAATTGGCCATCAAAATGCAGCTGAAAATCCGGTCTGCCCTGATGAGCTCAGTATCGTCCCACCTGAGATTTTGAAGGATCGCTATCGGAAATGGGCGATTGATAACCTTGCGAATGATGACCAAGAGTTCGACGAAAAAGCTTCGGTGAACCTGTGCGAGGGAGGGGCATTTGTCCAGGCATGGATCTGGGTTCCCTCCAGTCGACTGCCAGCTCAACCAGATAGCACCATCTGAGGTGTCACTAGAACCTGATAACCGCCCTCATTGAGGGCGGTTTTTTTGTGCCCGCTTTAAAGCTTCCCACGCTCGATTGCTGGAGCATGTAACACATCACTGGCCATACAGATCAACCACTACGGAGTGCGCTTTATGGCTAACAAGCTTTCACAAAATGTACCTTCCTACGCGAAACCATTGGTCGACGCTCTCGGTGATGGATACCGTTACTCGCCGGGTGAGATGTTCCGCTATTTCCTCAGCGCGGTGATGGAGGTTTGGGGATTTGAACCCTGGTACCCAACCCCCGCGGAGGTGAGGGCGCGGGTCATTGACTCCATCAGCTGCTATGACAACCTTGTCGCGAAAGAGGAGCCTTTCATGGACATCCTGGGAGCGGTTTACGCAGCATTGAGCAGTAAAGGAGGCAAACAGCTTTTGGGTCAGTACTTCACGCCGTGGAACTTGGCGTTGATGATGGCCAGGTTAAATCCTGACCCGAATCCCGAGCAGCAAGGTTTAAAAGTACTCGCTGACCCTGCATGCGGCAGTGGCGTTTTGCTGTTGGCCAAGGCTAATCAGATTCTCGAATCCCACGGGCCGGTTGAATTGTGCAAGTGGAAATTCTATGGATGTGATCTAGATGCTATTTGCGCACGTGTGACGGCCATTCAACTTGCCGCCAACTGTGCGGTGCACAGAGTTGAAATTGGAGAGATCCTGATCGTTCAAGGAAACACACTGGCAAAATCCGAAAGCAAACAGGTGATCCTTCACGCCAGCTCCCCGCAGCGTCTCGCTTTGGCTTCATAATTCCTCATCGAAAAGAGAGAACCTCATGAAAAACCGCGTCGTATTGGCAGGCCTGATATCGCTTTGTGGTCTTTTACCATTGATGGGTCAGGCGTCCGATGCCACTGATGCTGTTATGGCAGTAGCCGCTTCTCAGATGTCAACGGTTGTACGTTTGAATAATAAAGATGTGCCAGTGATCTATGTGGGCCAAACAGGCGATTGTGACTCAGTAGCCATTGAACACGCGTCTAAGCGTTACGAGCATTTTCGGGTTTGCAATCAGCAGGTAGTTCCGCGAAACACTGTGTCGCCCAGTTGGTCTGAAAACGACGGCGGCCGGGCTGTGCTCGCCGCGGTGGTAAGCAATGCGATCATGTTTGGTGAGGCCAACCAGACAGACTCAAACGGCTATCTCATCTCCGCCCGAACTCTTGGCGGTTTAAGAACCGATTGTAAAAGTGTGGAAGTGATCGTCAGCTTCGACGGTGACTTGGTCGACAGGGCACTGAGAAGCGTCTGTGACGATCGAAGATAACGCAACATCAACCCCACCGCGGTGGGGTTTTTTTTTTCGACTAAAACATACATACACCCGCATGTGATGCATCCCTCCATACCAGGCCTTCGCAACGTCTGGCTCACTTCAGGAGAGACACGATGCAACACGCAATCAAAAAAGCTGCAAACCATTCAGACATTCTGGATGGTTTTGACCAGACCAAACTCCCAATTGACCGCGATTCCATTCGTTCACGGCGGCTGCTGAGGCTGATTGAGTTGGTCGAGGTTCTCAGGACCCCGGACACACAGCGGACTATGTGGCAACTGCTACTGGACGCCGGCGCCAATCCCGACTTCATCCTCATGCGTGACTGCGATGATGACGTTCAAAATGGACGCCGCCCGGCGATTCAGGTACGGGTCAACACCTGCAAACACCGTGGTTTCGTAGTGCTCGGTTATGACGCTGATGATCGAGGCTTCAAATTGCAGTTGCAGGATGAAGGTACTTCGATTGCTCGGCACACTGTCGAAAAGGTCAATGTACGTAAGCTGGCCGAAGTTCTTGAGTCCCTCGTTGATGACGGCACTCGCCGGTTGCCGAGAAACTCTGCAAACAACGCTGTATTCTCGAATGCAGCCATCCAGGGCGACTATCTGTTGCTCCCTTAACCGTTGTTCAAGCCCACTCTTCATTGAGTGGGTTTTTTTTTGCCGATTACTCGGCTTTGAACCCGGGCAGACCACGTGCCGCCCGCCATTTTGTGACTGTTTGGGTGATGCCTACAGCAGAACCATCTGCTCCATCATCCGGAAAAAAAATAAGGTCAGATCCATCCGGGTGCTCGCTTACCTCTTCAAAGTGGAACACAAGCTGATCTACTTCCGCTTCGGTACCTTCATGGTCGATGATGCGCTGTAGCAGAGCTATGAAATCGCTCTCTGTGTATTCACTGAATTTTTTTTTCATGACTTGTTTCGGTCTTCCTTGTGAATTTCAGCATGTCTTTTTGGCGTTGTGATGGTGAGGTTATCAACATCGTAAACTGCGCCGCCGTGTTGAATATGCTCTATGTGGTGGATCTCGTATCGCCCTTTCCCGCCATTACGCTCTGCTTTCGGAGCAAACGGGGAATTACCTTTCAAAATCCAGTCTTGGTTCGTGGGTTTGAACTGGCTGAGTAGTTCAGCATCTTTGCCCACCGCTATCCAGAGTGCAGCACGAAAATCGTCGAAGCTCTTAAAATTTTGACCCCGTAGCTGATCGGCAATTCTCGTAGGTATAGGTGAGCCGAGTCCTGTTCCTGCACCATCAAGCCAAGTGCCGAAAATGTCCCTTCCAGTTCCCGTCACCGTGCCTGACTCATGCCTGGCGCTGACTACGATATACAAAGGCTGAATGCCAGATCCCGCAGGGAAAACCAAGATGAAGTCGAGATATTGATCAGGATAAATCGGACTAACGATAATGTTGTCAGCTTGTTCAGTGGGTGGATAAATCCAAATCTGTGGTGCTTGGGGCGCAGCTTCTAATGGAGGAATACCGGTACTGCTCGATGGATCTACAGCAGGGGTCCAGATTAGAGTCAAACCATTGCCGAAGTCCGCCACTTGCTTTGAACCTTCAGCAACGAACTGAACGACGGGAATCATTTCCCACTCACCGTGTTTCTGAGTATTGAACCCATAACCTTTCAATGCGCCATCGGCCTGCTGCTCGACATGCAGTCGGACTCTCGTGCGTGCTTGCTCGAGCGATCGCAGCTGCTCCTCGCTGTATAACGAGCTGTCCCCGAGGTTTGACGACCACAGCATCAACGCTATTCCGCCGAGAGATCCAACTGCTACCCCGGCCGTGATCGCTCCACTACCCGCTGCACCTGCACCGGTTGCAGCTGCGCCTGCTGTACTAGCAGCACCAGCTGTGCACATTCCGCCACAGAAAGCGCTCGTAGCGGTGGTACCGCTTAGGATTAGTGTTCCAAGAGCACTCGGTAAGGCGCTGCCGCTAATTTTCTTCAGAGGGAGGTTACCGTCTTCGTCCACATCCCGCCCGCCAAGAATGGCGTACTCGCCGTAATTGGCGATTTTTTCAACGGGGATGAAGCCGGCCGGCTTTTGATAATTGATCACACCGTCACTGAGCTCACAGCTTTTAGCAAAAACACAGCCCACGGGATTTGGACTTCTTTCTACCTTTGGAGAAACGTCCTTGTATTCAGTCCATCGCTGGGCGTGTATATCAACTGGCTCTACTCCGCTGTAACGGTAGCCCTTCGGCGGGTTCGGTACGTATCCGCTCATGATTTGCTTCCTGTTCATCCTTGGATATCCAGCGTGTAGCTGGGGGGCAGAATGACGTTACTGGAAATCGGTTGGACGAGATTTAGGACAAAGCCTAAACGCCAGTACTTCATTCCTGTCCATGTCATGGGTGGAGAAGGATACCTTCACTTCTGTCAAGTGTTGAATGATGGCGATGGGCCCAATTTGCGGCAAAGAAAAAATATGGGCATGGCAACGCCGGCGATGTTCACATCATCACTTTGACCGGTTATCAACCACCAAACGATCTGGCGGGTATGGCTGCATAAAGCTCATGGTTTGCTCGACGGTTGAGTCGAGCCAGTCTTCGATCAACCCATTAGGCAGAATAACGATCGAGCGCTTTTCATCACTCGGTTTGTGGAATGCCTTCATGAAGGGGTGTGAATCGGCATTTATCGTCAGCATGGTGTAGGAGTGGATGATTTCCCCTGTTGGCTCTTTCCATCGCTCCCAAAGACCTGCGACCGCCATAACCCCGCCATCGGTACGGGTGATGCGGGTGGAAATCGACTTTCCACTTCTCCAGTCTGGTTCAAAGAAAGCGGCAACCGGGATGATGCACTTTTGATTTTTCTTCCACGCTGACTTGAACGTCGGTTTCGTATTTCCCGTTTCAGATCGGCAGTTATAGCTATGGCGCCCGAACTTGCGATCTTTCGCCCAGAACGGCAAAAGACCAAATTGTCCCATGATCGCTTCTAACCTCGGGGTTTGATCGTCGCATTGCGCCTCGGATCGCATTCGGATGAAGGGTCCTTGGTACAGCGGCCATAAGTCCAGGGGCAGCTGTGTTTCGGGGGTAACCCCAAAACCTGCCAGCAGTCGATCGCTTTCGGGTGCCTCGTAATGGGAGCACATGGTGGGCCCTTCTTGTGTTGATTGCAGGATAGACCTCAATTACCAGGCAAATGTTTGTTGAAGAGGCACATAAAAAAAACCGCTGACCCAAGGCCAGCGGTGGAAACAACGTTTTAGGTCTATCGAGTGCTGTGCGTCTGAAACGTCACGTCATCCATGCAGGCGAAAAGGGTGCCCACGCGTTCTTGGAAAAGGTGCAAAGCCATTTGCTTGAAGCGCACTTCAGTATCAGGTGTTGGTGCGTCGTCGAAGGTGAAACAGACTTTGCCACCGTACTTTCCTTGATGATAGATCGGATGGATATCGACGGTTGCCAACAGCCTACCCTTCACCTTGATGTGCCGGCCCTCGAATTCGAATGCACACGTCTTGATCAGTTCGCGAGCTTTCGGCACCGTGATGGTAGAGATCTCCGCGTCGCCGTCGGCTAGCAAAGTAAGCTCATAGCATTGCACATGCTCGAACGAGTCGAGTGCGCATTCAACGAACTCAGTCGCACGCGGATGCAAATCAATTGAGGCGAGGTGCGTCCCGTTTTCACGGATAACCCAGATGTAGCGACCTCCCACAGTGCCAGTGTTGGCAAGGTGATCACGGTCGAACTGATAAAAGTCTTGCCGGTAACCGGTCAGAATGCACTGCTCGGATTCGACGATATTAGTCATGCGGTTGAAGGCTGCCTGAAACTTCACGGTACTTCTCCTGAAAGGTTTGCGTTACGTAACGTGATGAGCCACATCCACATACAAGTTTTAGAGAGGCCTCTGACGTGTAATCGCCTGTGGAGCATTACCTGGTTGCAAGCTCAACCCATCAGGAAGATCTACTAAATGAACAACCTCCATGGCTACGTTTCAGTAACCCAGCTTAAGGACTTACTCTCTGCTCTTGTAGCGCACAACGATGGGCTCAATGAGGCTGAGCGTCCTCCGGAAGGCGATGACTACAACGATATCTACGGCACGTTCGTGGAGAAACTGAGCGGATTGATCAGCGCCGCGAACGAGGGTGTAGTGGCAGCGCCTACCAAACCCCAATGCTGCTCCAGCAAACAATCCCCACCGTTCTACCAGGTAGGCAAGGCTTTAATGGCAATTGTCCAGCGGATTCGGCTAGCTGATGCACGTGCCCTTGTGACGGGGCTCGAGCGGTGCTGGCAGGAGCAATCAAACGGCAACGCCGGAAGCCAGAATCGAGCCAGTGATGACCTCGACATGCTTACTCAGGAAATTGCCGGCAGAATGGTGGCGAGCGATCGTCAGTATGTAGAGAATTTGTTTTCATCTTTTCTGCCTCAGCAAAGTTCTTAACCTTCTCCCACGCCCGGCCACGCGCCGGGTTTTTTATTTTCACCACGCATGTTCAGCATCTCTCAATTACACAGATAACGGGAGATCCCACATGTCGCACTTTCAAAAGAAAAAAATCGATCGGCGCAGTAAAGAGGCGATGATCAGGTTTCTCGATGATCATTATCGCTACGACACCATGCGCAGCTGGAATGCCTCCACTAGCTATGCACAATGCATCAAACTGCACACGTTGGGTCTTACACATGAGCAGATCATGAAGGCGTACGACGTCATCCAGACAGATATCTGGGATGAACTCGACGTTTTGATCCAAGACTTCGTAATCGAAATGGACGGGGCTTACACTATTGGCATTAATGGCCGCTCAGGCGGTTACTTGGTGCTGTTAAGCTGTGAGTGGACATCCACCGGTTACAAGTCGTATTGCCGGACATGCTCACGACGCAACTATATGTCATGCGGCAACACAGCCGGTGACAATGCCTGTGGCGTTTGTCGAGCAACTGGTGATAAAGGCCGAGTAAACTATGCCACGCCGCCACGCCAACTTAGTGTTTCAAGCGCTGGTATCGACGAAGAACGCGATTATGAAACCTGGTCAATGGAACAGTTGAGGGCCCGTGTGAAAGTCGTGGACGCTTTTGACAGCGCCTGTGATGACATTCGTTTGGCGTTCTTAGCAATGCTCGACTTGGACGTCGTTGAAGAAACGATCATGGTTCCACAAAAACGCTTCGTCCTTCAGGCGTCGCATGCGCTCTAACCACCACGACCGCTGGCCTATTGGCTGGCGGTTTTTTTTACAAAAAACTTTTATGGTCCTGACTCGTAAGACGGCCCCGGCAACGATAGGGGCGGTTGCCGGTTTACGTCAAATTGTGGGGACTTGCCGATTAGCGAATGACGCCGACGCGAATCAGCAGCTTGGCCACCGCAGCGACCATCGTCCGCGCATCCTCAATCTTCCGCCAGGCGCGGTCGTGGTCTTCTTGCGAAGCGACAACGGTCAACGCTTGCTGCTCGGCTTCGGCGGCTTCCAGCTCGGCCACCTCTGCTTTGAACTGGCTGCCAAAGGCTTCTGTAATTCGTCCCAATCAAAGCCCATTTGTAGGCTGCCAGCGCGGAGCATATTTCGCCTTCAATGGGGTCTGTCGTGAACTTGCGCAGCATGGTCCGCTTTCCTTGATTAATTGGCGCTTTCAGCATGCTTCCGACGCCAAAACCGTTTACGGCGGATAAGGCGCGGCAGAGTCAGCGTTAGCCCCATATACATCATGCCTACCAACATCGAAAGCAGCACGGTACAAGCCAATTGGATTGGAAACTCCAGTGAGCCGCCCAAGGTGTTGGCAGGGAAGTCCAAACTGATACGCGACCCAACGTAGTGCCAGCACCCATAAAAAATGGCGGCGCAAAGCAGGCTAGCCAAAAGGTAGATTCCACAACGCACAAGGAGGTCGCGTTGATTTTCACTCATGTGATTTTCCTTTAGCCTGCGAGTGGCAGGCGGTTGTTCAGCTCGATCAGCTTTTGGTCGTACTGCTCGACCAATGCGCTGTATTCCTTCGATTGCCAGCTTTCCAAGCCACCGGCAGACATGACCCTCAGGCATTAGTCTTTCTGGCACCGAACAGAGAGGATTTCGTCTGCGATCAGTTGTCGGTAGTGGTTCATCGCGAATTCCTAGACCTTTGGGGCAAAGCCGCCCAGTTCGAGCACAGGCTTGGCTTTCGATACATCAACAGTTTCGGTGCGCCCGTCCTGGAGTCGAAAGTCGACATGCTGCGGCTTGAGAAAAACGTGGGTGGTCGCCTGGTTAACGATGTTTTCGGCAGGTGCTGTATCAATCGGGAAGTGCTGCCTGAACGTCGCAGCATCCTCGGCCTCCACTTTATTCATCTGTTCAGCAGCTTCGCCACTGAGTCCGCTCTTGGAGTGAGCGAGTGCCAACAGCTCGGTGAGAGCGCCCGAATGCATGAGGTAGTCTGAGTGATCTTCCTCGCTGTACTGGCCAGCCTGATGCTTGGGGTAATAGGCAGCCAGCGCCTCCTGGTGGGCGCGGGCATTGTCGATAAGTGTCTGTTCCAGCGGTGTGATAGCCATGGTCGTTCCCTCATTGCGCTCGGCTTATCCGGCGTCTCTACTGGCTCGGCCCCACGTTTGACGGCGGGGCTTGGGTGTACCTGGGCGTTTTCTCGAACTATTCAGCCAGCGGTCTGAATACGAAATCGCGGCTGCATGCGTGACACGTCACGCCGTATGTCACAACCGGGGAATGAACAAACATGCCCTGCGTGTTGATTAGGGGCCATTGCGCAGCGCGGTGAGTGCCTACAGCGCCGCACAGAGGACACTCTAGGTTTACGCTGTCGGCTTCTAACGGGATTGTCTGGGCAATTTCCTTGGGTGAGTCTGCCCCGTAAATCCCGAAATCCACTGGTCGCTCTGCCTCTATCTCGTCAACGTCCTGAGGCCCGGTGAGCCACATTGCTTGACGTGACGCCCTGGTCTTGAATGGCCAGTCCGGAGCATTGGCCCATTCATTGATGACAACCGCCTCTTGCGTGGCTTTGGCGGTCGCAGGCTCCGAAAAAGTCACTCCTTCGCCGTAACGGGGAACATTCCGAGCTTCCTCGGCAGTTTCGAACAACTGGCGGCAAACCCAGCCGCCGATATCTTCGCTGATACCAAAAAGTTGTTCGCCGTCCGCAAACTGGACTGTGAAGACGTTGTGTGCCATTTGACTTCCTTTTGATCTTCGCTGACGCGAGAACCGCGTCTTGGTACTGCCTAAGCCCGCGGATGGGCGGGGTGGACTGGGCTTCGGCGTACGTTGGCGCTTTCCAACAAAAAAGTTTATGCGGGCATAATAGGTGCCTTAAACGCACCTGTCAAAGGCATTTTTGCACCGGATCGCTTAATAATTGGCCCCCAGTTTTCGATGACATAAACCGGCCCCGACTTGATAATTCTGACCCCAGCCTGCTCGCCCGCTTGGGTTATAAGGTTGGTGACGGTCTTCTTGTCGAGTCCGGTTTTTGCCACAACTTTTACCAGCGTGGCGTCGGGCGTTGAGTCGATTGCAGCAAGCACAGAGAGCATGCGCCGCAGGTCGCCTTTTGGATAACTCACAACATCGGTCATTCGGCTGCCCATGGGTGCTATAAACGCACCCATTTTAGACGTGGCCATGTGCCGTTGTCACGTTCATAACGCAATCTCAAATGCTCGACGGATACGCTCTGGTCAGCACTTAAATAGGGCTTGCTGGGGTCAAGGCATGCATGCCCAAGGATGGTTTGAACGGTTTCGTCATCGTCGGTTGCAGCAAGCACCTTCGCCCCGAGCGAGCGCCTGCCGCTGTGGGATGAGCCGTGTTTGATACCGGCCTACCGGTAGAGCCTGCTGATGGTATGTTGTAGCGCGTCACAGGGTCGGGTACACCTCCGGCCCGCTGTCCAACTGGCGATGCTTGAATGCAATTTCAAAGGCTTGCCCCTTGTGCGTCATGACCAGCTTTGAACTTGGGCGAAACCCTCGGTATTCATCCGCGCTGGAAAGCCCGCAGCGGCGGCGAAGACGTACCGCAGACCACGCATCGAGAGCGGCAAGAAATTTGGCGTGGGTCAGGTAGATGTTTCGTGGCCTGCAAGCCTTCGTGATGTCCGCTCGCAATACATCTCAGGCTTGATGGAACCGCTCGAATACAGTCTGCGATCTCAGCAAGGCGAACTCGGTGACGCTACTACCTCTGTTATGAGTGAGCCACAACAAGGCCACATCGCGCTCTGGCAGACGGTGACTAAGGCAACCCGCATCAGGTGTTTGAGTTGACCAGGGCGAAGTGAAGTAGCGCGGCGGATGGTCATGGGGGCTCTCTGTCAGGATCGAACGGGAATGGTGCTGGATCTTAAGAGAGTGGACAGCGGGCTTCCTGAATAGCTTACAGGCAAGCCCGCTGGGAGTGTTCAGGGGAAGTACGAAAACGCCAATATCAGATGACCTAATGTGAGACTACTATGACCATTCTTTCCAACCATCGTGTTTCAGGATTGTGTCGAAGTTCCGTTCTACCGACTCCGCACTACCCGCGTCCATTGGTTCCAATTGGACGGTACAGGCTCCAGATTCAGCGTCAATTTCAACATCCTCAATTTTCGGCCGATCGTTTCGGTGCCACGCAGAATCGTCTATGCGATAGCCTAACTGCGGTGGAACCTCGGACACGATTTCCTTCGCGACGTCTTTTGCTACTAAGCCTGCCTCATCAGAATGGAAGTAGATGCGCCGAACTGCTGTGTATTTCATTTGAAAGCCTTATTTGAGCGGTAGCCGAGATCCCTGTGATCTCGCTGACGGACAATCATAGGCCCACTAAAGCAATTCTGTCAGTGCGATTGAGGAGACGCTCAGAACTCGTGCTATTCGCACGCGACAAAGGGCAGGGAAAGTCCACGGACTGTCTGCCGCAGCTACCGGCAGAACCTAGCGCAAAAAAAAACCCTGACCGAAGTCAGGGCGTGTATAGCATTGATAGAGACCTGCGCAGCTTAAGCTGCCACGGGTTTGGAGATCTGTCCGAGTATGTCTACAAGAGGCATGCTCGACAGGCTTCGTAGGTCATCGTCCTCGTTGAGCAATCGTGCGCGTAGTGTCTCCAGGAATGTGTCGATTTGTCTGCGAGTGTGCAGTTGTACGGACATAGTCAGGAGACGCCAGGCCAACTCAGCTTCAGCTTCAAGGTTATCCGTGCGGTTGATGTAGTCCTTGAGAAAGTCCAGCACTTCAGCAGTCCAAAGAATCGATCCGAGATCTTCGTTATCCACGTGACCATGATTCGAGGGTTGGATGCCGTAGCCCGCGTTCAAACCTTCCGAAATAGCCTCCAGCGCCGGCGTAAGTGTTTCCCAGTCGTACCCTTCATCTTCAGCTGACTGCTGATTCAGTTTATGGAGTGTGTTCAGCGCGTTGTAGGCGGCCGGAAACAGAAACTCCAGCACCGCATCAGCCCCTTGTGCAACGGCAGCCGCCAGTCTGCCAACCACGCTTTGTACCTCGTTCAGATCGGGATTCTCAGCAGCCTTTGCGAACACCTGCAGAAGGGCATCTTCAATAGCCGATGGCGATTCTTTCTTCGGAGAGAGAACCTTCATCTGGAGGAACTCGAGCATCACAGTTTCGCCATAGCAGTTCTTGCAATGGAACGAGTCGCCGACCCAATGGCCTTCGTCGATGTTTTTGGCCGTAATGATGGTTGCGTACCGGCCTTGATGTCCCCAGAAAAGTTGGAGCACCTGGTCCTCGTCCAATGGTTGAGCGAGATCAAGGTGTACTGGGCAGCATTCCGTCAGTCCACACGACAGGGTAAGTAGCGCATGAGATGCATTGCCGGCGATGTCGAGGAAGCTGTTGCGAGTGTTTGTGTTAGTCATGGTTAAGCCCCTGAAAGTTGTTGAACGTGCAGTACAGGGATGAACAACAGGGACCTGTAGCAGTGGATACCCCGTTCTTGTTTGGTGCCTTCGGCTTTTGCTCGACTTCAGATCGACGGGAGAAAGCGCTTCGCGTTTGCATGTTTGAAGCCCAAACAAGGCATGCAGATCAGCAAATCCTAAGCTAAAATCGCGCTTTTAAAGAGATGCAATTAACAGTCAAGGATTTACCTATCTGCGTCCAATACCAGCGGAGTGAACCATGAGCGCGTGCGACGACCTGTTCAAAACCGATGCTGTAGCTTGGGATTCTGACCCTAAGACAACGTTCGAACAGTGGATGAGCCAACAGCCAGGCAGAGGGATGTCGCGTGCTCATATCAGAATTTCATCCGCTGAAGTCTACCGGGCTCAATGGGGCCGTTTTGTGGACTGGATTGAGCAAAAGAGCATTAAATTAAGCGAAGTGGATTCAGGAAACATCAGCGAATTCCTGGAAGGCCTTGATGTAAATCGACCTCAGCGAGACCGGTACCGCAAGTTGATACAACGTGTGCTTGCAGACCTAATCAAAAACACCGCCGAGATCGGTTTTATGAACCCAGCCGCACAGGCGATGCGCGAGGAAGGAGCTAAATGGAAGGAAGCGGATGGAAATCTTCCAACCAGCTTTCTCAAGCCCACAGAACGCGCCTTGCTCGCTACATACCTCAACTCTGCGATCACCGCAGAGAAAGAGCGTGATCAATGGCGTGAGGCACGCGATCGAGCAATAGTTGGGCTATGCCTGGGGGCTGGTCTCAAGGTTGCAGAAATCGTGCCCTTGACTGTTAATTGCATCTACTTGGGTGAAGAGCACTGGATCAATCTTCGCGACAAGAACTCCCAATTTTCCCATCGGACCCGGCCCCTCGATTATGCCGCGCAAGCACTCAAGACCTGGTTACAGCATCGAGCTCGAATGGCTACCGAAGGAAATTTGTTATTCCCTTCGGACATCAAGCCCATTGTAAAAAACGGGAAGACCATTACCAGCATTCACCCATCCACCCTTGTGCGAATCACCGAGGCGATGATCGAGGAATCAGGCGTTAAAGCCTTAAGGGGCGATGCACATCGCGCCAGCCCACAAACATTACGCAACTCATTTGCAGCTGAACTGTTTGAAAAAGGAGAGTCACCTGAGCACGTTGCTGATCGAATGGGTTTCGCTCATGTAATCTCGGCAGAGCGACTGTTCGCTTCATGGGAAATGTGGCGTAACAGCTGAAGAGCACCGAACAAGGAAAGGCTGTCTCGCAGCGGAGCGTTTGTGCTGCTCCGCTGCGTTAAATTACGACCGTCCAGCCGTGCCGGTTACCGGCAGATCGCCCAGCAGATTCAACCCAGTGGTTTTGACGAACGCAGCGTAATCCATCGGCCGCTCGACGCGTGTGTCTGCGTTTGGAAGCACATACGCCCAGGCACGCTTGGACGAAGCGTCATAAACCAGCTTGAACAACCGCGTCGGAACCCAGACCTTGTTGTCTCCGATCGTGGTGTACCCAGGATCAAAAATCGGACCTGTGAACACATAGACACTGCCCCCGGAACGTTGGGCGAACTTGCGCACATCTGATTCAATGCGGCTCCACGCACCCCGATTGTTTTGTGAAGACTGCGGCACCATATTGGACAACGCAAAAGACTGCGCCATCGAGCGAGCATTTGGCGAATCTCCAGCCGGACTTTGATGGCCTCGATCAAACCCAGCGCCACGATAGTCGCTCAACTCAGCCCGGCCGCTCTTCGGTATACGCGGATCGGGATAAAACTGATTGGTTCGTTCCTCCCCCTTGGCATCTCGAACCTTCGCAGCATCGAGTCGCTCGACCACAACCAAAGGTGTTCGACTCGCCTGCGAGTAAATAACCGCAAAGCTATCAGAACACAGAGCCATTGGCTTCATGGCCGGCGGTACGCTTGCGACGCTGATCGGCCTGCCTGCCGGGAAAATGTCGACGCAACCATCGAACGAGGCCTTCTTCTGCTGACTGGTGTAGAGGGCGAGAGCTTCGCTCGGGTTGATCGTTCCGGATCGGTAGCTGCTTTTTTCTTCCTGGGCATTGGGAAACTTGATGAAATCCATCAGGCCGCGGGCCTGTGCGGCGCCGGCGGACAGCATTACAAGGGTCGATAGCCCAACAGCAATTTTGCTTAGCTTCATGCGTGAGTTCTTCAGGATTGAGTGACGAAATACTGACAGTAAGAGCAGAGACCACCTGATCCGCGCAACGTCAGTAAAGGGTTTGACAAATGTCAGGGGTAGGGCGGGGAGGGAGGCGGCTCCCGGGAAGGTCGAGGTGCAAACGAACTGACAAAGGCATGATGAACCACCCGCTGCATCGGAAATTAAGCATAACAGGTACGCATATCAGAATTCACTACGTCGAAACGGATTTCTCAAATGCCAGAAACCACAAGGCCCACTACACGTAGCGGGCCTTGTGGTCGCAAGTTCAACCTTTCGGTTGATTTCCCAGCCTTTCAGGAGATTGGGTCGTTTGAGGCGTTTCCGCCTGCTTGGGACCTATTAAACACAGAATTTTAAGGACATGCAACACGCACCTATAAAATTTATTCAACTTTCTGACTGACCAATTCACAACGCATCATCCCGTTGTCCGGGGAATGGGAGCCAGTAACGCAGGAGGTTTTTAGATTCTCGCCGCCGCCTTAAAAAATCTCTCAGTATTCACAACTGTTGGGAAACGGCAGAATTCGAAAAACAACACGTACTGCGATTCCCGACAACCAGCTTTTTTCTCGAGAGGTTCAGCAATGAAGCTTTTCTATTCGGACAGATTTTCAGAGCCTCAAGGGGGGTCACCATATTTAGCAATGTTCGCATTCGTAGTGCTCTACTGCGGATTTACCGTGGGTATTGGCCTCCTGATTAGCGGATCAGTGGGTCAAGCAATTTTCAGCGATTGCTGGGTTGGTGCTTTCCTCGGGATTTTGCCAACGTCCGCCAGATATAAGATCAGGATCGGAAGACTTAGAGCCTTACTACTGGTAGTTCTTGCAATAGCATTTCTTAACTTCGCAAAAGTGATTGCCGGGCTTCAGCTCCCATCTCCACAGAGTGAACAATTACAAATGCTCGAACTGGCCGCCGCAACCAGCGTAGAAGTATTGACCGGATTGATCTGCGTGAAACTGGTAGCTCAATTCCTTTGGAAGGGTTTTGGGGGAAACCTTTTCTAACCACCTAAAGGGGCGCACGGCACTGATTTACGTGCGCATCCTGCCAATTATGCTTGGGTGCATGACATCTCCGAATACCAGGTCCACGCAAGACCTGCTTACCTTCAGGAGATGCACCATGACTAACCCGAAAATTGTTCCAGCTCAGGTTGTTTTGCTAGTCGAAAACCGCGCACAAGCAACAATCCTCGCAGCTCTTCGTCACTATCAGCATGCGCTGAGCAATAACCGACCTGCCTTAAGTGAGTTCATCGAGATCGCCTCCGATAGCGGCGCCGTCCTGCCGCTATCGGCCGATGAAATCGGGGATCTGTGTGAGATCGTCAATTTTGGCGCCCCGCTTGACCAGATAAAGGACTTCATCGACTGGACGACGCCTCACAAGACGGCTTTCAAACGATTGGTCGAACAGATGTACAAGCGCGGCTGGCGCTCCGCCCGCGTTCATAACGGCGAATACTGGACGGATCTCTCCGCAGGTATGACATCAGAAGCGATCTACAAAAATCATTTTGGTGAGCTGGATTTTCAAATTGAGTTTGCATTCAAACTGAACCCCTCCAACACCGGTCAATGGCAGTTCGCTCCAAGGGACAAGGTCGGCATCACTTGTTTCGGTGGTTCGCCTGCCTTTGTGGAAGCTACACATGCGGCAACCAGCAGCGTTTTCGGTGAGTGAGGTGGCCACTATGCACCCCATTATCGAAGCATCACGTCTGATGAATAACGCTCAGATCACAAGGAAGGCCGCCATTCATGCCAATGCGACAACGATCTTCCTGTGGGAGCTTTCCACCGGTGACACCCTTGAGGTCGTGCGGACGTGTTCCGGCTTCAGCTCAACCGAACTCAAGCACCATTCCTTTAACGACCGCATCAACTACTACCAGGAACGCCGTAGCGCAAAAGTGACTGGTTGTTATCAGCAGCCCGCATGACTTTAAAGATCCACCAGCCCGGCACCGCCCGGGCTTTTTTCCCCTCAAAAATACACCTGCCTGATCTTCATATCCGATTGCAAGTCAACGCGTTCGTCAGGGCAGCCCTGACGACTCACAAAAGTCCTTCCATTCGGAATTCCTATATGGCGACTCCTTATACCCCCTCTGAAATGCGAAACAAGATCAGCAAGCATCTGGAAAAAGGCGCCGGCATCTATGCCTTTCACCCTAGTGCCCTGGGCGAGCGGTATTTCAAAGCCCGGGTGTCCGAAGGACGTTTGGAGGTATGGAGCGGCTTTAGCTGGTTTGAGGTACCCCGCGGTACCCAGTTCAACAACGGCCACGGCTCCGCCGGAAATCTGTTCGTTTACTGACATCAACGCTTCGAGCAGCCAGACGCTTTCGCAAGAGTGTTTGGACCAATTTTCAGGAGAGTTTTGACATGAAATCCAACCGAACGCCGTACACAAAGCTTGGTGACACAATCAATTCGTTTGCCGCCGTTTTCAAGATTGGCCGCACAGAGCATAAAGTGACTGTTCCCGCCGGCACTCGTTGCTGCCTGTTGGAAGGTCCAGGCGAACGCTGGGTCGTCGATGATCTGAGCTTCATTGACCCCAAAAGTGGCCTCTACTCTGACGCTTCAAACTACGGTATCCCCGTCGAATCATCGAACCTCACCAACGTTCGTTAGCCAAAGGCTTAACGCTACACCCCCCCTGCCACCTTTGGTGCAGGGGTTTTTTTTGTCGAAAAAATCTGGAAAAGATAAAAATACAAGCGGCGTATAGTCTTGTGTTGTTGGAATTGGTAGCATTGCATCACACGTACGCATAATCCTGAAGTAATCACTTATCAATCCGAGGTATTCGATGAAGAAGCTTGCACTCGCAATCGCCCTCGCCAGTTGTTCACTGGCCGCATTCGCTGACGAAACCAACACCCAGGCACCTGCCACCGGTACTGCCAGCACTACCCAGGCTGCCCCAAATACTGCACCACAGGTCGCCACACCTTCGCCTACCCCCGCAGTTGCGCCGGCAGCACCAGTCGACCTCGAAAGCCTGGCAGTGATCAATGGCCTGCGACAAAAATACCCGGCCACGAATTTCACCAGCGTCGTCAAAGCTCCGCTGGCCGGTATTTTCGAAGTCACCATGGGCAAAAACATCGCCTACACGGACGCCGAAGGTCGTTACCTGATGTTCGGTAGTCTGTATGACATGCAGACACGCCAAGACCTGACTGCGCCAAAACGAGCAGCAGCAGAAAAAATCGATGTGTCCAAGTTTCCCCTCGCCGACGCGTTCACGCGTGTGAAAGGTGACGGCTCGCGGAAAATCTACCTCTTTACAGACCCCGACTGCCCTTACTGCCACGACCTCGAAAACAAAGTTTTCCCTCAACTCGACAACGTAACCATCTACACCTTCATGTTCCCGATCGAATCCTTGCACCCTGCGGCCAAGGCCAAAGCCGAGTCCATCTGGTGTCTGCCAGAAGCAGAACGCGCAGTTGCCTGGGACAGCATGATGAAAGGTGTCACGCCGGCGGCGCAGAAATGCGCAAACCCGATCGAGAAGAACATCAGCCTGGCTGAAAGCCTCGGCATTAACGGTACTCCAACGATGATCAGCGAAGACGGGCGCAAAATGCCTGGCTTGGGCACTGTCGAGCGCCTGGAAGCATTCCTGAACGGCGGGGCATAAAAAACACCTTTCGTCTCGTGGCCATTTCGATGGCCACGATGCATTTCGTCACAGAAAGTCTCACCTTGGACCACCTGACGGCGGTCCCTTTGGAGTTGCGATGAAGCTACACCGCCTTTGTGCATTCGCCTTCGTCCCCACACTCTTCCTTACTTCAATCAACCTGCACGCTGAACAGCTGGGCCAATATGGCAACACCTGGAATATTCAGGAGCAGGATGCAATCGACATGATCAAAGGTCGGTTAGGAGAAATGGAGAAAAGAGGGGAGCTCACGAAATACTGGAATGACTACCGCGACACACAACTGGCCGGTTTGGAAAATCCAAAACCCTTGCCAGGCATCGAACCGGTGGTTGAACCGCAGATCCGTATGTACGACCCAACGTACACCTACGCTGAAACAGTCAAAGATCATCTCGGAAATGTGCTGGTACCAGCTGGCACCAAAATCAATCCGCTCGATTACACCCCGCTCAGTAAAGCCATCATCTTCATTGACGGCCGCGACCCTAAGCAGTTGGCGTATGCAAAGCAACGAACCGAAGAGCACCCTCGCGACAAGGTAATTCTCGTGGCTGGTTCCTTTTTGAAGCTCAACCGCGAGTGGGGTCGCCCAGTCTACTTCGACCAGCAGGGAATCCTGACCAGGAAGTTCGGCATCGAGCGTGTACCCGCTGTGTTAACTCAGAAAGGGCGCCAGCTCCAGATCGAGGAACTCAAGCTATGAAAAAACTTTTGATGGCCATGGGGTTCTTGATCACCGGTTTTTTTGCTTCAGCCAACGTCAACGCTGACGCGATATGCACCGGCAAATTTCCGAACCTCATTACAGACGTTTGCTGGTCCTGCATGTTTCCGATCAAATTGTTCGGATCAACCAACTTGGTTTCTGACGGGCAGGAGGATTTTGATAGCGGCGGGGGATCAAGCCCATTCTGCTATTGCGGCAATCCTCCCAAAGTAGGTATTCCGACCTCCTTCTGGGAGTTCGACATGATGACTGACGTAACCACCGTCCCTGGCTGTTTCCCTTTGCTCGGCGGTGTGCGTGTAAACGTTGGCGTGAACAAGGACGCGTTCGGCCAGATTTCCGACGACCAAGCGGGTACCCGAGACTCGTTTATGCAGGTCAACTTTTACATCAACCCTGCAATGTACGTCATGGGCGCGATCTTGGATGACTCCTGCATGGATCGCCGTGGGATGGATGTGCCCTGGGTCTCGTTCGCTGACCCAACGCATAACGACGATGAGCTGGCAGGAATCCTCACTCCCTACGCATTCCCGTTCGGCAGCATGGTTGCGATCGGAGCAATGTCAGCTGACGCGGTTGCCGCAGCAGCCGGGTTCCCACTGTCGACCATTTTCTGGGCCGCAGGCTCGTATGGTCACATGTACCCACTGACCGGCCATAACGAAGCGCATTTGAGCATGGAACAGACCGCCCGGTTACAGACGACTCGGATTCTCGCGAAGTTGCACGCCGCCGGGACTCAGTGGGCAGCAATGGGCAGCGGGGCAATGTGCGGCTACTACCCGCAAATCATCATGGACAAGCGCCAGTACAAACTCACGCGTTTGTACCCAAAACCTGAAACGGCAAAGATCGCCGGCAAATGCTGTGGCCCCATCGGGCGCTCCACCATTTTGACCGAATCCAACACTGAATTTCCAATTCCCGGTTACAAGGACTTTGGCTATGGCATTTTCCGTAAACGCGACTGCTGCGGCGGCGTTACTCTTGGCAACTAGCGTTATAAGCCTGGGCGTTTACGCCCAGTCGCTCTCAATGCCGTCCGATGCAGATCTTCAAAAGCTGATGGGCGAACAGTCTGCGGCCAGGGCCGCAACCCTCGGCGGCAAGATTGACCCAGTGAAAGCTGGCACCTTCAAGTCGAATGTGCCAGTGATCAACGCTCCGCCCCCCACCAGAACGGAGTCGCTGGACGATGTTGTAGCCCGTTACAACAACGCCAAGCAGGAATCGAAGGGGAAGCCTGGCCAAAGCGATTTTATTATCTTTGTATCGTTCTCGATGCCGAAGGACATCCTCATCGAACTCACGCGCCAGGCTAAAGAAACAGGTGCAGTGCTTGTAGTACGAGGCTTCGTCAACGGATCCATGATGCAGACTAAACGTGCCGCATTGGAGGTAAACAAAGCGGGTGTCCCTTGGGAGGTCAACCCGGAGCTGTTCAAAGCATTCAAGGTTGAATCAGTTCCCACGTTCGTGGTGGCCAGCGCAGAGGCGGAGTCCGTTCTCGATACCGGATGCTCGCCTGATGCGACGTACACCTCTGTGACGGGCAATATCTCCGCCATGCTGGCATTGGACACCATTCGGCTGCGCGGTCAGCCAATGATCTCAAAAATGGCAGAGAACAAACTGGCCCAGATCGAACAACGAAATGCGCCAGGATCCGTTCAGCAATAACTTTCACGTGCCCTACCTTGTAGGGCATTTCTGCATCAAAACTCCCATTGGGGTAAGTTTTGGAAGAGACCAAAATGCGAGATCTATTAACCCAAGAAGATCGTGAATGGCTCAATGGGCTGAGTCTTAACCTGACAACATGGCGCGAATTGACATGCGCACAATTCAAAGGTGTTCCCTGGCACGACCAAAAAAGAATTGCCCTTGACGGCGTTGTCTACCGGCATGGCTCTTGGGTAAATGCCCGGGATATCGTCGAGGAAGTCGGTAAGTCACTCACCTGGAACACGCAAATATTTGAAGCATGGGATTACGGGTATGCAAGCGGAATTCATGAGATCTGCGACACCCTGACGAGTTTCGATGCAGACATCTTGCTAATCGCCTCAGGATACAAGGATCAGGATCTGAGTGAACTCAGCCGGGCATCTACAGAAGCTGTTGCTGAAGCCTACCGAGATCTTTACGGAGAGGGTGAGGACGATGACGAAGACGATACTTACCACTACTACGCGAGCGGGGGTGGTGCTCACGATATGGAAGGATTCGTAGATCCAGTCGTGGAAATAGATGATGAGAACGAGGTGAGGTGAGATGGGTATGCCAGTGTCCACAGGAAATCACATACCAAAAGAAAGCAGGTCGTTGATCTCAGCAGTAATACTCCTGCTGCCAGTTCTGGTGATCGCATGCATTGATATAGTGCTGATCTATTACCAGTTTGCCCTGGCGCCATCTGTCGATGTGAATAACTTGGTGCCTTCCGCAGCTCTCACAAACACCGCCTGGGTGCTAGACAAGGTCGTCATTGGTGGAGGAGTTGTGCTCGTAGTGATGCCCCTTCAACACTTGTTTCTTACTCAATCGATGGGCCTATTCATTCTCAGCGCCGGCGGGCTCGCGGTGCACCTCGCTACATCTTTCATCGTAGATCAGGCGGTGGTCACGCCATTCATCGCATCGAAAGCGTTAAACCTCTTCAGCTAGCAATATTCAAAGCAAAAAAAACCCGGACAAATGTCCGGGTTTTGTACTTCGTTAAGCCATGCGTGTCTGCCTGCCAGCGCCGAATGCAGCACGTCGGCTAAGCAGATTCCATTGAGCATCGGTGACCAGCAAGCTTGAGCGAGCTTTAACGTAGCCATTCACGGTCTGGCGGTAATGCAAGCGGACAAGGCCAGCGGTTACGCTAGGAACACCTTCCAGCTCGTAAACGTTCATGAACCCGTCAACATCGACGACGGTCGCTGTCACGATCTGAGCGTGAAACATTTTCAGATAGCAAGCTTTGCCCAGCAGAAAAACAACTTCGCCAATCAACTTGGCTTGCTTCTTCATCGACTGGAGCTTCAACTTCAGCTTCAGGCTAATGGACTGAACATTGCGGTTGATAACAGCGGTATCAAAGGTGAGTTTCATGGTCATTCTCCCGGGATATGAGCTAAGCCTTGCGTATGCCTAGTAACCGGTGATGCGCATCATGCTCTTACAATCGAAGCCCCTATCTATCCGTCCCCCAGTTCCTCTCCACCCAAAGCCTCAAGCAATGAGGGAACGAGTTTTGTCAGCTGCTCTGTGTAGACATGGAACATTCCTGCGTAGGCCGCTTCATCGTCTTCCTCGTCGGGGATCTCGGCCTTGACGCTGTCCAGGAACGTGATTTTCTTGACCTGAAATTTGTCGGTCAAAAAAAACGTAATTCGTTCATCCCAGGTCATTGCCAGCTTTGTGGGTCTGCGCCCCTCGATGATGTGCTGTCGCACCTCATCACGCTCGAGGCTCAGCTGAGCGTAATGAACCTTCGATTTCTCGATGTCGAGACCTTGCAGGTACACCTCACGATCGACAGTGAACTCATCAGGCGCCTCGTTATTCATCAACCACGAGGCCATAGCTGACCCCGGATCCATGCTGGTGCGAATGAGGGAGACGGGAGTATTTATCGCCTCTTGGAGAATGGTCATTACGTCGTCTGCTTTCGCCGGCGTTCCGGTGTCGATCCCGATCAGCCCGGCGGACGTATTCACCCAAACAGGAATCGTCACCTGGTGCTCGAATGCACGTGGAAGCAACTCAAGAAGTGCTTCCATTTTCAAATCTTTCAACTGTGCCCGGCTGGGCTTGTAACCCTTTTCCTTTTCCACTTTGGCGGCCTTTGAAATGGTCAGCCGTTGCAGGACGGGTTCTGGAACCTTGCGTTCCTCAAAACAGACGGTTAGGAGAAGCTGTTTTTGATTGACGTAAACCAACCCACTGCCCGGCCGTGGTTCGACCCATCCACTGGAGCTGATCATCTTTTCGGTGCAGGGTTTGAACACCTTGTTTTGGAGCTTCTTGGCCAGATCTGTGGTTGAGAGAGACCATGGCTCTGTAATCCGGTAGAGGTGCAGGTTTGAAAACATGGCGTCGACCTTGAGAAAGCTGGCTATGACTCAATAATAATTCACATCACGTGCACATAATACCTTCAGATTTACTATGATGCAGACCTCAGTTCTGCAAGTGAGAAAACCATGTCCGCTCTTTTACCGGTTACACAACGGCAAAGCAGTTGCGCACGGCCGAACCCGCTTACCTGTCAGGCGATGCGTCCCAGGTCATTGGTGGTAAGGCGATGAGCACTTGAAGGTCTTGCGAGCTGAAATTACAGGCCAACGTAAAGCATAACCAAGCATCAAGATTTCATCTGGAGAACCAGCAATGGCAGGTATTCAAGACCACTTCAAGCGCGACGCCAACGGCAACGTTTACGAAGTTGACTTCAAGTATGTCCGCAATAACGTGCCGCTCAACTGGTTCTTCGAGCACATGCTCGATGCAAAACCCAAACCAATGAGCGGAGCCATACGTTACGGTGTTTGTCCAAACGAACCGAGCTGCCAAGCAGCTTCTGTTCACTCGGTTAAAGTTTGCGTAAAGGAAGATAGCTGGAAGTGCTTCAGTTGTGGGGAGCATGGCGATGTTGTTGCGGCAGCAGCCTTTTACTGGCGCATATCGCACCGGGAAGCCGGCCTTGAGCTTATGAGGGCCGACGTGGATATGTTGAAGCATTACATCCCACCTAAACCGGATACAGCTATTGAGCGGGACGACAGCGCCTTGGCGCTAGTGCTGAAAAAGGTTGCGGAAGCATCACCATACCCTTCAAAGGATGCATTAGCGTACCTGGGCGGGCGAGGTATTTCAGAACGCGTTGCACGTGAGGCTTGCGAGCGAGGCATTTTGATCACGATACCCAACGACCCCTTTCAAGCAAAAGCTTTTTTGACTGAAGTGGCCGGAAAGGAATTGATGGAAAAAGCTGGACTCTGGAAGCCCGATAAAAAGGCACCGGCTTGTGCGTTTCGTCCACTCTGGTTCCGCTCGCAGTCTCACTGTGCCGCAGAATTCAGACTGATGCGTGATCCCAAAGAGGGAGAGAAAAAAGCCATGCGTTACGGTGGTAAATCTCCATGGATATGGGAAGGCGAAACTCCTGACGATTACATGATCGTTGAGGGGCCGATCGACCTTATATCCGCTGTCGAAATGGGTTCAAAGCGTACGATTTTCGCGCTTCCGGGTTGCGAGAATTGGGAACCAGACTGGTTTCAAATGATGGCCGAGAAAAACGTGCTGATGGCACTGGATCCTGACAAGCCTGGCTACGCAGCAGTAGAAAAACTGAAGCCTGTTCTGCAAGCTTTCGAAGCCATGGTTGGTATCTTCAATCCGCCCAACAGGATCGGCGACCTAAACGATCAACTCAAAGCGATGCGAGGACTCATCTAAAACCCACTACAGCCCGGCATTCATTGCCGGGTTTTTTTACGCCGTCAGAATGATTCATAACACATACACATACGCTTTTTGAGCTGTTACGATGCTCGGATTACAGCCACAGATATGTCCACCGTGAACCGACGACAATTTCTTCTACTCTCCCTCGGCCTAATGGTCACCGGCACACAACCCGCATGCGCCAGCACCAGCACGTTCTGGGATCAGCCCAGACGCCTTTGGCTGAAACGTGAAGTGCGCAAGGGGGTATGGGAGGAGGTCAATGAGATTTACCATCAAAGCGGGCACCTACAATGGTCAGGTTATGAGCGGATTTGTCGCATTCTGCGTGATATTCACACCGACACCGCAGTCCAGATGAGCCATACGCTCCTCGATATACTCTGTGGCATACAAGGGTGGTTTTCGATGCACGCGATTCACCTCCCGATTATCGTTACCTCCGGCTATCGCAGCGAAAAAACAAATGAGGACGCCGGCGGCGTGCGTGACTCTGCGCACCTACGAGGGGGGGCATGTGATCTGTATGTTGAGGGTGTACCAGTGGAGTACCTGAAGGACTTGGCGTTGTACCTTCAAGGCGGTGGCGTAGGCATATATCCAGATTCAGGCTTTGTGCATGTTGATGATGGCAATTTGAGAACTTGGCGAGGGGTTGTGAAAAAGAGGAATGCCATACAAAAGCCAAAGCCCCGTTGAGGGGCTTGGCGTGCAGAGCTAGAACATGTTCGACCAGGAGACCTGATTAGTAGTTGGCCGGTTAGGTATGATCGCCATGTCGAGTGCGCGAAGAGCCGGATTACGACCGGTTAGGTACCAGCAGTCGTTCTGCTGCGACAGCATATAACGGTCGGCAAGACGCTCAAGCGCCACGCGGTACTTGTCCGTTACTTCCCCCTTTGACGCCTGGGACAACAGGTCTTTAGACCTGATGCCAGGCTGGTTCCACGCAGCTCGCGCCAAATCGTATCCTTCATCACCGCTCATGATGTAAATCTCATCGGCAACCGCCTCTGGCACCGGGTCAATCAGAAACGGGAACTCAACTGGGAAGATGTACCAGCGACGCCAGAACTCATAGTGAATTCTCAACCGGATTACGTCCTTACGTGCACCTAGAACTTCACAGCAACGATCGAACGACCAATCCCCCAACGTTGGACCGAATACCCATTGAGCGGCCTTCACGTAGTCGTCTGGCTTCATTTTCTTGGCAAACAGCGCCTCGACGTTTGCCTTGACGATCCTGAAAGCCAGCCGCGGAACACCCGCTTCAAAGTCTTCCTCGTCCAACCGGCGAAGACTCTCTTCTTTTACTGTTCTTCTTTGCGATCCAAGGTTCGGTAGATTATCGAGTGCGGAGATAGCAAGTTCTTGAGCAAAAGGACGTGACTCGACCATAGCTTCGTCACTACCCAGAAAATCCACTTGAGCATCGTTGATGCCGTCGCCAAAATCGAAGGCGTCAAGACCTTCGAAAATATTGGCGCTATCAAAGCTCTCAAGCCAGTTACGAACATCCCCAGGATCAGAAATATCGCTATCAGTGCCAGTATGAACTTCAGGTCTGTACTCATAGCCTGTGTCCTCCATTACGTCTTTCTGTATGGTTAAATCGTTCATGGGTGAGTCCTCAAACTGGCACAGTCTGGGTAAATTGATCCGCCCCCGTCAGGGGTTCGTGAAAGAGGCGCTCTGGACGCGGTAGCGCAGCGGCTTGCAGCCTGGCTACCGAGTGCGCTGCTCTGGCGTCACCCCACTGCACGTTGCACCCATCAGTAATCGATATGTACTGGGTTGCAGTGAAGGCCAACATCTTCTCTGCCATAGCTACCAGCCCGAGGTCGCCATCCTGAATCAGAAACTTCAGGTACAACTGCGCGGTGGCTTGAGTGTTTGGCCTGAAGAAAACAAAGCTTCGCGCTCGGCTGAGGCAGACCTCTCGAAGGTCTATCGACTCCTGTCCTAATGCTTCCAATGACGGTGCCGAAATCACAACCCTCAACACATGCTCACTTTCCGCCGCCAGCAGGCGATCAACACACGGGTCGTTGCAGCCCCCGGGATCGGTAAACACTGCAAGAGCGGGCACTTTTGGTACTTGGCGATCACCGACGCGCCCAACTGCGTCGGCAAGATTCGCGATTACAATCCTACGGAGGTTAGACGCCGCGGCTCCCCGACCGATGTACGGTGCAGCAAGATAGACAATCTTCCCGCCAGCGATGGCATCGTGCAGGACTAGATCTGGTGTGTAGCTGTTGAATATCTCACCCAGCCGGCCTGTCCCGAGCATGCACATGCTCCCGGCAAGACCTGAGTACTGTGCTTTGAGAAGGGAAGGGCTGATGTTGCCCTCCGAGTCACGGTAGGGCGCTAAGGCAGATCTCAGTAACCGCAGCGCTTCGGACCCGGGGTGAACTTCATTGATGAAACACTCCAAGGCCGCTATCGAGTCAGGTTTCATGACAAACATGCCGAGATCAAGGAACGAGTACGGGATATTGCCCAGCTGAAGGCAGGCAATTAGCGACTCCAGCAACCTGGCAGTGCTGGCATTGTTTTGATCAACCGAGTCATCCTGAATTGCAATGAAGTTCATCACCTGGCTTGCGATGTTTTCAGGTGAGCTGTGTAGCACAGGGTTATACGTGTGACTGGTCGCTGGCTTCGCAGGATTTACGACCAACAGATCTGCCTCACGGCCGGCAGCTTGGCAGGCCTTCACTAATGTAGTGAGCATTGGCTCCTCGATCGCTGAGCCAAGGACGATCACAGCACCACCCGATGAGATCTGGTTTTCCAGCATCTCGCCGATCAGCTGCTCCTGGCCAGTGCCACGCGGATCAAGGACGAGCATGTGCCCGCCACTGGCTACGACAGCCATTGGGTTTATTTCATTCATCTGCTAGCTCCTTTAAGACCTTGCGGGCGCCGGTAGGCTTGCCACTACCACCGAGGTATTTGTCACTGTTTTTGAAGTAGTCAGCGCCCTCCACGGACGCTTTCCGGAAATGATTGATGCGGATTCGGCCAATCTCTTTTTGAAGTTTTTTGTCGATGGTGATCATCGGCACACGGACGTTAAAGATCTGGTCACCGCCGTATTGGATGATGCATTCGCCCTTACCGAGCGCTTTAAGATCGTCGGGACTCACCTTGTATTCTTCCTGCTCGCGTTCACCCTCAGAGATACCGGCGGCTGCGCCCGTACCTCCTTCTGGAGCCACATTGAGTAGGGGACTACTGCTACTTTCGTTCTGCGTACCACTAAGTGATTTCGCAATCCCGATTTTCATGCCGATCAGATCGGCGCACTCTACGGCCGTGGCTTGGGTACCGATCTTGAAAAAGATCTTGGTCCAAGTGTTACCGATGATCATCTCCTTGAAATCGGGAGACACCACATCAAGGTTTGCCAATGTCTGAGCGGCGGGGAACAGCGCCATCTGCGCTGATCGGCCTTGCTCAAAAGGTCGTGCAAGCGAATGAACTGCATAACTGCCTAGCTCATCCATGAAATTGAGGTGAGGTGGATTTGGCCGCTCTTCTTCCGGTAATGCCTGCACCCAGGAAATCGCTGTACGGAAATCACCGAGGAACATCTTGCCGAAGTTGGATGCCGCCTCGTTTTTGCCCATGGTAGGCAATGCAACGTAAATAATTTTCTTCGCCCGAATGGCTTCGAAGAGGTCAATATCTGGGGTATACGTGTTCAGTACCTCACCGAACTTGCCGGTACCGAACATGTACATCCTGCCGGCAAGTCCGCCGAAGGTTTCTTTCATCCGCTTGATGTCGACCATGTTTTCAAGGCCGGGCTTTCCGGGTCCGCCGCCGACTTTGTACTGCTCAAGAAAAAGCGACAGATTTTTTGTGGCCGGGTTGTGAGGCTGAGTTTTCTTCAAGCGAGTCTCGAGTTCCTCGATCGCTTTATGGTTCATCAGCAGGATCGTGAAATCGATGAAGTTGTAGGCAAGCCCAGCCGCTTGAAACGCCGCAACCAAAGTCGCAATCCCCTGGTTCGCTGACTGCTTATAGTGGTCTGCTCCCGGGTTGTTCTCAGTCGAAGGGATAATCGACAAAATTCGTGCAGCAACTTCATCCGGATCGCCCCGGAGGATCGGGTTGTAGGTATTGCTTAAATCCGGATTGCCCGGATTGAGGATCAAGAGGTCTTGCTCACGGCCTGCCCAGCAGCAGTACTGATAGATGGTCTGAATATCGTCGGCGTTCATTTTGCCGTCGATGAACGTCAATCCCCCACCGCGCTGGATCTGCTGGAACATCAATAATTTGCCTAGGACGGTCTTGCCGACGCCGGACTGGCCCAGAATGAAACCGTGTCGCATGAGATCTTCATCTGGAATATGGACTGGGCTACCTGTGTCAGTCGTATAGCCCACTAGCATTCCATCTGGACGCACTAAGTCAGTCGCTGACCTGATGTTGATCTTCGAATCAAGGAGCAGCTGATCCTTCCAGAACTGGAACAATCTGTTGCCAATGAATGCCCCTCCCGCCGCTCCCAGCGCGAGCGGCAAGCTGGAGGGTAGCGATCCGAAATATGGTGAAGTCAGAACCCCACCGGCGCCCATTGAGCTCAGCGCCAGCGTATCTAGTGATCCTCCAATTTTCGATCGTAAAATCTTTTCCATGCTCATCGAGGACGACCTATGCAGCGCATAAAAAAACCCGAACACCAAAAGGCGTCCGGGTTGTGGGGTTTATAAGAAAATGCTCGATTCAGTGGAACCGGAGCCAGACTCAACTGGATCGGCTGGTGAATCAGCAATACGCAGCAAAGGCGATTGCAAAAGCGTTTTGATTTCAATCTGAGTCAGCAGGGTGTCCTGCTCAATCTGCGCACGTGCAGCTGCGATATTGCTTATGTGCTGTCCTTTTTCCTGATACTCCTGGAGTCGAGTTTTGTAGCTCATGTAGCGGCTCGAGAACTCCGTTCCCATTGTCAAAGATCCAGTGTCGCTTTGTTGAGTTACGCCGGATGAAGTGACTTGAGTAGCCATGCCGGTAGCAGGATTCCCCGCAGCCTCCATCTTGGCCTTTAGCCCTTCGACGTACTTGTGATCATCGAATTTTCCCATGTAAACATCAGCACTGAACCCCAGTAGCGAAAGACATTTAGACGTTGCGTCGGTAATGCTTTTCTTTGCGTGGTCTTCATCACTCGATATTGTCCCGTAGGCATCCCGAGAGAGGAACGTGGTTGCGCCGAACTGCTTGATGGAGCCGCGTTTGCCCTCATAGATGTACCAGACCTCAAGGTAGACCTTGTGGATGATTTCACGACCGAGCATGCGACCGTCTTTATCAAAGCCCAAAGGGCCGCCTTCAACATAGCTTTCACTGATGAGTTCAGTACCCCATCCCAGCCCATGAGGCCCAAAAATCTGGGTCGCACGCATTGCTTGGTAGGTTGGAGATACTGCGGTGCCTTGAAAACCACCCTTGCTGAACGACTTGGTTATGTCGGGATGCGTTTCCTGCACCTGGTTCCACACCGCCAGACCGATCGAAGCCGCAGGTGCACCTGCATCCAATGATTGGCATTGCTTGACTGCCGGAACCGCAGTGGATACTGCTTCAGATGTGGGTTGCATAGTTGAACTCCTACGACGCTGCAAAAGAGTGAATAACCTGATGCAGGGGTATGTCGCACAGCAGCCAATAAGGTCGGGAGGGGGGAGAACGTATTTTTTGCTTACGTAATTTGCAATACTTAACACGTGGCTATATTTTAGGCCCCACAAACAGCCTATTGCAACAAAAAGGCGACTACCTGTATTATCGCTACGTGTTACGTCGCACACTAATCCCACGAGTATTCCTATGAACACCAAACCCCGTGCCCTACTGGTTGCTTCGCTCGCCTTTGCCGCAAGCACCGCTGGCGCCGTCGACGTGCGCCAAATGGTGATCCCGGAATCGGTGGGCGTAGCGGTAGAACCTGCGCATCAGGCACATGTCCTCGGTGAAGCTATCCGCGATAGTCAGGTCAAACGCACGCCAACCATCTGGATCGTTAATGAACCATCGCGCACCCGCGCACTGATGCCAGCAGAAGAAGCACGGTTAGACTCGATCGACGCGGAGGCGGCTGAAGATGCTCGGCACGTGCGAGCAACCGTTCTGTTTGGTTTCGACAAGACCAACCCTATTGAGTGGGCAGCACTTGAGAACACGATCGCTGAAGCACTGCGAAAGGGGAGTGTCGTTAAGCTTGTAGGTCATGCGGACGATGTTGGGAGTGACGCGTATAACCAGAAGCTCTCTGAAAATCGCGCAATAACCGTCGCCCGCTATCTGATCAAACGCGGTGTCAGCAAAAAGAACATCAAAGTCTTCGGCCGCGGTAAGCGTGAACCTGTGTCGATCGTTGACAGCTCAATGAACCGCCGAGTCGAACTGGATATTGTGAAAGCTACGGGGGGCGCTCTTTGAAAGAGATCGACATTCCGCGCTACGTCGATAGCCAAACGCAGTTGTTGTTTTGGGAAATCGACGAGGCGGTAATTTTCATCGGTTGCTTGGGCGCAGGAATCGCTATCGGCGGCTGGGCAACAATCGCATCACTGGTAGGAGGTTGGTACGCAGTGAAGCGCTTCAAGCGTTTCAAGAATGGCGCACTCGATGGGATTTTGCAGCACCTCTGCTACTGGGCCGGGGTAATGCCACTCAACAAGCATTACCAAGACTCATCGAAACGAGACTTCTTTCTTTGAAACTGTTTGTTCATGCGTTATGCGTACGCGTTATGAATCCTTTTCCCTCTCAAGGGTTTTAGAAAATGAATTTAAAAAGTCTGCTCGGCACGATGGAAGGGCTCCAGTCGTTCGGCAAATTGAACGCAACGGCCAATATCTTTTTGGCTGTTGCAGTGAGCGTGCTGGCGATCAACCAAATGGGGCAGCACGAGACAACTCGCCTGATCCCTCCGACGCTGGACAAGGAGGTAAGGATTGGCTGGAACACCGCTGACGAGGAGTACCTGAAGTCCTTTGGCCTTTACGCCTCAGTTCTGATGGGTAACGTCACCCCCAAGAATGTGCAGTTCGTTGCCGACTCAGTCAGCGCCTTCGTAGATCCTGCGATTTACCCAGAAGTACGGAAAAAGATGTTCATGCTCGCCAACGATCCCGTGTTCAACACGAACGCCGGGTCAATCAGTTGGTCGGCCTCAAAGACCAGTTACGAAAAAGAAACCTCAAAAGTTTTCATCGTCGGAACGATGGAGTCGCGCAGCGCGACAGGTCAACTCAAGCCCGAGGTTCACGTCGTTGAGTACGTCATGAAAATGCGAAACGGCCGCCCAGTCATTGAGGCGTTCGATACCTATCCCGGTTCCAACCCTAAAACCCAAAAATGGATCCAAGCACACCCACCTAAGCCAGCAGAACAAACCAAGGAGACGATTCAGTGAAACGCACAGCCATTGCTCTCATTGTGCTGGTCTCCCTTCAAGCGACTGTTGCTGTTGCTGATGGGACGGCCAATTACAACTTGCCGCCGGTACCGAAGACGGCCGTTCAACGCACCAAACCTGTAGAAGCGCAGCCATTGCCTGGATTGGGGTTGATGCCGGGTAATAAGGAAGAGTCCCGTACTCAGGTAGTTCGCGTTGGTTCTGACCGAAATGAGATCGTATATGTTTCGAGCCTTTTGCCGAATCGGATTTCTACGCCTTTCGCTGAGCCACGCTCGATCGACCAGCAAGAAGCAGATGTCGATTTTTCAACGATCGGCCAATCTCTTTACGCAACGATGAAAACAGGCAAACCAGTCGCGGCCTATATCACTGGCGCGAATCCGAATGATCCTGTGATTTCTCTCACTCTCGTACCAAAAGAAATGCCGCCGCAGACAATAGTTTTGCAGTTAGATAAGGCCCTGGCAGAAACTGGTGCTAAATCCGAGACAGAGAGTGCACCGGACAACAATGTTTACACTGATCATATTCGATACTGCTTGCGAGAAATTGCACTCGGCAAAACGCCGGAAGGATTCAGTGAAGGCGCTCTACCTTCGGCAGCGGCTAACATTGGTAATGTAATTGCCTACCCGAAAGTCCGGTATTCAGGCCCCGAATACGATATCTATCGCTATACAATCTTGGGCACTACTCCAAATGATGTTGATTTGGATGAAGGCACGTTTTATAGCGAAGGCGTACGCGCCGTATCGTTTTTCCCAACTGCCACCTTGAGAAACGGAAAAACCACAGAGGTATTTATCGTTTCTGACAAATCGGCGACCGGGGATTAACCATGGCACTGAAAGACAATTTGAATACTTGGTGGCAAGACCTGAATCCGCGCTGGCGTCAGGTCATTGCTATAGGGGGTTTGTTGTGCGCCCTGATGCTGGTTGGTGCAATTCTGGTTGGCGGCGGGAAGCAAACTAACCGCAAAAAGCCAGAACCTTTAAACGAGTCCAATCTGTTGTTGCCGGTCGGCAACAACAACACACCGGAACAGTTGCTCGCGAAGATCGAAGCTCAAGGCAAAGAGCTGAAGACTGTCAGCTCTCAGCTTCAACAGGAAAAAGACGCTCGAACCGCCGATAAGCTCCGTGAACTGGAAGAAAAACAGAACAATAAAAATGATGCAGTCACCCAAGATGCCTTACAGGAATTAAGAAGGCTTAACCAGCGTATAGAAGATCTGGAGAAGAACGGACCACGTCCTGGTTCGCCTCCAGCATTAACTGATGCGCTGCCTGGTTATGACGCTTCGGCCGGCACTGGCACCGCAACACCCGCTGCGGAAGTTAAACCGGTGGGCCCGAAACTGCGAATCACAGGGGCAAACCTCGATAACAAGCGGGAAGCCCCGAAACGTGAGGAAAAACCTGTACCGGCCATGCCTAGTGGTTCTTTCTTCGAAGTGGTTCTTCTGAACGGGATGGATGCTCCAACCAGCGCCACGACGCAAAAGAATCCAGTTCCAACGACGATGCGTGTCAAAACGCTCGCAATGTTACCTAACAAGTACAAGCTCGATATCAAAGAATGCTTTGTACTTGCATCTGGATACGGTTCGCTTTCTAGTGAGCGTGCAATTATTCGAACTGAAAGTATTTCGTGCGTACGAAAAGACGGCAAGATTATTGACACCAAGCTGGAAGGTTACATCGTCGGTGAAGACGGTCGTGCAGGTATGAGAGGGCGACTTGTTTCTAAGCAAGGCCAAATGATCGCAAAAACAATTGTTGCCGGTGGCCTCTCGGGCATCGCTCAAGGGTTGACGCCTCAAAGCGTTCCGCAACTTAACCTCAACCCAGGCCAAACCGTTTCCACACAAACTGCGGATGCTTCAAGCATCCTCCAGACCGGTGTTGCTAAAGGCTTCTCAACATCCGCGAACGAAGTTGCAAAGTTCTATATGGAAATGGCGCGTGAAATGACCCCAGTTGTCGAAATTGATGCTGGCCGGAAGGTGAGCGTCATGCTGGTTAAAGGGTTTGAACTGAAATGAACAAGGTGACGCCTATGAAACGAATTTCAATTATCAGTGTGCTACTGCCCATCGCATTGCTCAGTGGTTGTTCTTCTTGGTTCAACACCGCAGGCGACGATGAGTTTTCCTGCCCCGGTATGCCCCAAGGAATCATTTGTAAATCGCCAATGGCCGTTTACAAGTCGACGAACCAAATGCCGGCGTTGACCGAAAGTGATATGCCGATCGGTCAAAAAGTGCCGAACGTTAAATACGGTAATGATCTGGGAAAGACTGCGAGCTCTGAGCAAAGCCTGAAGGCTTCGAACGGGATGCCAGGGCCCAAAGTTGCAGATCTTGCCCGTCCAGTACGAGTGCCGGCGCAAGTTATGCGCATCTGGATCGCACCTTGGATCGATAGCAAGGACGACCTCCACTTTCCGTCCTACCTATTTACTGAAGTACAACCGCGCACCTGGTCCTTCGGTAAAGCAGAGTTTGCCGGGCAGGGAATGGTTGTACCTCACCGCGAGCTCGCAGCCGTACCGCCAGTGAACGCCACGGTACCAGCAAACCAACACGAGGAAAAACAACCCTCGGATTACGCTCCCGACCCAACTGCTGCAATCCCAACAACCACCGACATCAACCTGAACTGATCCAACTGGAGCTTCACCATGAACGTACAAAACACTGCTCAAAACGTAAGCAAACTGGCTGCGCCTTTCGCCAAGATCAAAAGCAAACTGGCCGTAGCAGCTATCGGGCTTGCTACCGCGTCCGGCTTCACCGCTAACGTCCAAGCCAGCAACATGATCGAGCTCAACCAGGCCGCTCCGCACGCAAAAATGAACAAGACCGCCATGCTGGTTGTCGCCGCAGTAGGCTTGGCGGCGGCTCTGGACGTCACTGCCGGCTCCGACTCCACGTTCACCACGATCGTGACCAACCTGGATGACTGGATGACGGGCTCCCTCGGTAAAGTCTTTGCTCTTGGCGCGCTGGGTACTGGCTTGGCTATCGGTGTTGTGAAGCAGTCGGTTATGTCGGTTGTCACCGGCGTCGCTGTTGCCCTGTCGGCAAGCGTTGGCCCGGGCGTGCTCACCAACATCTTCACTGCCACTTTGTAATACCCCCGAAGGCGCACTGGTCATCAGTGCGCCTTTTTAGTTGGCTCTGCCTGCGGGTTGCCCTACAGGCCTTCCAAAGCCTACTCAACCACACTCCAAGGCGAACAGTGCTATGGCAGCCCCAAAAGCAACGATCAAAGGTGACCGAGTCACCCTTCCTCAAGCAAAACTCACCGTAAGAGCAGTCGACCCAGACTCCAAGGTTTTTTTCTGCTCTGATGGTACTGAACACTATCTCGGCGCTTGTTTTGTCTCCGACGCTTTGACGGGCGCAAGTTCGTCGACCGTGGACAAGTTGCAATCGGCGTTGAGCATGGCCTTTCCGCCTGGAACATTCATCCAGATCGGCATGCTTGCCAGCCCTGATGTCGGCGAGTACATCGACGCATACGTCAACAACAAGCCCAATTCAACACCAATACTGCGCGCACTGACGACACAACACGCAAACCTGATCAGCAGCGGCGTGGACACTCCGCTGGTGCAGCGCAGCGGAGTCATGCTCAATCGTCAGCGCGTTATTGTCACCGTCAAGTTTCCATGCCGTAACGAGCGGCCTGAAGACGCGGATATCGCCACAACGAAAGAAAGCGCCGACCGAATCACGGAAGCGCTGAAGGCAGCATCGCTGAACCTTTTTCAGCTGGATGCCGTAGCGTACCTGGTGATCATGCGCATCATCACCAAGCTATGGGATGCCCCGCGCTCCCATTACGACGAAGCAAAATTGCTGAAGGACCAGATCTATTATCCGGGTGACTCGATCAACTACGACGATCCTTCAACGATCAAATTCAACGAAGGATCTCATTACGCTAAAGCGTTGAGCGTCAAATTCTTCCCCCAGCGCACAAGCCTAGCAATCATGAACCATATGATCGGAGATCCAGGTGGACTCTCAAATCAGATCACCGATCCTTACTACATGGTTCTGACGCTGCACTACCCAGATCAAGTGGTGAAGGTAGACGAAGTCAAAAACACCTCCTCAATTATCAACCATCAAGTGTTTGGGCCGACGGCGCACCTCATCCCTGTGCTGGGCTATAAGAAAAAAGGCATCGACACGCTCGTGCATGAGATCGAGGGTAAGGGCGCAGTGGTCGTCGAGGTGAATTTCACTGTTTTCCTTTTCTCGCGCAGCCTTGAGCGGTTGAACAAGCTTTCCTCTGGCCTCCAGGCCTACTATACGTCTCTCGCATTTGAGCTACGGGAAGACAAGCGGATCCTCGAAGCCTTGTGGAACAATCTACTGCCTCTGAACACCACTCGCGAAGGAACGAAAAACCTATTCCGTTTCCACACGATGGGCGTACGCCACGCCGTGCAATTTCTACCGATTCTGGGGGAGTGGACCGGCTCGGGAATGAGCGGAGCAATGCTGCTACTCACACGCCGTGGCCAGCCAGCGCTGATCGACCTGTACGATTCAACTACGAACTATAGTGGGATCATTTTTGCCGAGGCGGGCGCGGGCAAGTCCTTCCTCACTCAAAAATTCGTTGCGGACTACCTGGCTTCAGGTGCGAAAGTCTGGGTCATTGATGCCGGCCGGAGTTACCTCAAGCTATGCAAAAGTGTCGGCGGCGAATTCATTGAATTTCGTCCTGAGTCAGATGTGTGCCTGAACCCATTCACGCACATCGAGGATCTCGAAGAAGAAATGGACATCCTCAAGGCCACCATCGCCAAGATGGCAGCTCCCGAAGATATCCTGGACGACTATCAGTTGTCCCGAATCGAGCAGGCCATCACCAGCGTTTACACGAGGTATGGCAACGCCGCCAATATTCGAGCAGTTTCTGAGTGGTTCATCGCTCAATCCGATGATCCAGAGTGTCTGCGTCTTGGCCGTCAGCTCTTCCCGTTCGCCGGCGGTCAGTTCACGCGATGGTTCGAAGGAGAAAATAATCTCGATATGAGTAACGCATTCATCTGCATGGAGCTGAGCGATCTGAAAGGTCGACCAGCGCTTCAGCAGGTTGTGTTGCTGCAATTGATCTCGCGCATCAACCACGACATGTACAAAGCCCAGATGGGGCAGCGCGGACGTAAGAAGATTTTGATTGTCGACGAGGCTTGGGAGCTGCTCGATGACCCGATGATGGCGAAGGCCATGATTGCAGCCTACCGTAAAGCCCGAAAAGAGGATGGAGCCGTGCTCGTTGTTACTCAGTCGATCGGTGACGTTTATGCATCGAAAAACTGCGAAGCGATCGCGGCAAACTCCGCCTGGCAGTTCATTCTTCAGCAAAAGACAGAGTCGATCGATTCTGCTATCGACAGCAAGCAGTTCAAGATCGAAGCCTACGGCCAGCACATGTTGAAGTCGGTTCACACGATGCCAGGCAAATACAGTGAGATTATGGTGAAGCGCAGCGATACGGACTGGGGGATCGTCAGACTCGTGGTCGATAACTTCCACAACGTCATGTTCTCCACAAAAGGTGCGGCGCGAAACGACATTCTTGACCAGCTCGACCAAGGCGTTGACGCCGTCGATGCAGTTAAGAACTTCATCGAGCGTGAGGCGGCCTACGCATAGTCGTAGCCGTCGCACCCCTTCACACGCCCGGAGAAATCTGGGCTTTTTTTTGGCACAAAAACCATATCATGATACTGATGGGATTATTGGCACGTGTTATGATTCGGAATAACGCCTAAACAACACCTATTTCTCAGCAGCGACAGAGGCCGGCAATGACTAGTACAAATCACCCCACCCCTGACAACTCGAGTGAGAACGTCAGCCTTGAACCTGAAGATATTCGCAGTAAGCCTGCCGGAGGCAAAAAAGAGACCGTAGTGCAGGGCGGGGTTTCGTTTCTCACTACCGCCGTAATCGCAATGGCATTTTCAGCCTTCAGCGGATTTATTTCATTCCACTACGCCACTGCAAACCAGTCGACCTCCGCACAGGTTTTTCTGGTAGACGGCTCAAAGCTCGCAAGTGCACAGATGAAGCAGACACTTGATAAGCCAGGCATGACGCCTGAGCAGGCTCAGAGTGAGGGTCTGGCGTTTGTTAACGATCTGCAAAGCGCACTTAGACCATTTAGCGAAGCAGGGATTATCGTCGTCAATTCATCGGTGGTGATGAACGAACCAGCGGGTCTCAACATCACCCCGCAAGTGGCTAAACGACTGGGCCTGACGCTGGAGTGATGATGGAAGCAAAATCGTTTGGTGCACGTCTGGCGGCCCCCTTTGTTGCGCTGCGCAATGACAAACAACGTCGGCTGTTTCTACGCAACTCCCTAATCGGCATCACAGCTTCTTTCATCGTCGCGATCGCGAGCGTTACGGCATTCCGCCAGGAATACCGAATAGGGGTTGATCTTGCATCTGTTCGGTGCCTGCCATGGCGGTTGTACTTCATCACCTACGGCATACCGCAAGACTTGAAAGTTGGTGATTACGTGGCATTTGTTCCTTCAGCCGGCCTAATGGGGCCTCACTTTGATGGAAAAACTGTAGGCAAAATGATCGCGGGCTTGCCCGGCGACAAGCTTGTAGTAAAAGGCAATATTGCATTCATCGGGGGTCG